>JAYRTK010000005.1:0-27717 GCA_041919595.1 Lysobacteraceae bacterium | reverse complement strand
GCTTGTCCTGGCCGAGCGCACCCGCCGGCGAAAGAGCAACCGTCGCCGCCAGCGCAAAAGCCCCCATCAGAGCGCGTCGCGTAATAGTGCCAAGCATCTCTCGTTCCTCCCTCTTGTTCATCTCGCTTGTTGTGACCACGGGACATTCCACCCGGCTATCCCCGCCAAATCCCCGGCGCCGAGATGAAGTCGCCGAGTGTCTGTTCAGATCGTCCGTTGATAGGCCGTCGGGAGCCGATCCGGAGCCCGCGGCCGCTCCGGCCTGACTATCGGCACCCCCTCGCCCTGGCTTCCTGCAGCGCGCGCCAAATCCTCTCGGGCGTGATCGGCATCTCGAATACCCGCACGCCGATCGCGTCGGCGATGGCATTGGCAACCGCCGGTGCGACCGGGGTCATCGACGGCTCGCCGATCCCCTTGGAACCAAACGGTCCCAGACCGCTGCGCGATTCGAGGATGATCGACGCCACCGGCGGCATGTCCATCGCCGTCGGCATCAGGTATTCGCTGAACGACGGTGTGATAAGACGGCCCTCCTTGTAGAGCATCTCCTCGCTCAGCGCGTAGCCCAGACCGTTCTGGACACCGCCATGGATCTGGCCTTCCACTGCGGCGCGGTTGATGCACTGGCCGACATCGTGGGCGGCAACGGACTTCAGCACGGTCACTTCGCCCGTCTCGGTGTCGACGGCGACTTCGATCGCGTGCGCCCCGTAGGCATAGTCCGGATGCGCCTGGCCCTGCCCGGTCTCGGGGTCGAGCACGTCGGTGAACGGTGCGCGAAAGATCGCAAGTTCGGACCGGTGCACCCCCCGCGAGGCGCAGACCCTGACCAGTTCGGCAATCGGCATGCTGCGCTCGGGGTCGTCGATGACGAGGACCCGGTTGAATTCCATGCCGATCTGCGCAGGCTCAGCCTTGAAAAGTTCCGCCGCCACTTCAGCCAGTCGGTCGCGAACGGCCTGCGCGGCTAGGCGCGCAGCGTTGCCGGTCATGTAGAGCGCGCGCGAGGCGGTAGTGGTCCCGGCCAGCGGCGTCATCTGTGAATCCGAGTTATAGACGTTCACGTTCGGCAGAGTCACTCCGAGCACCTCGGCTGCGATCTGCGCCAACGACGATGCCTGCCCCGCACCGATATCGGTTACCCCCGAACGGACTGTGACCGTTCCATCCATCTCGATGCCGACCCAGGCTTCGGACGTGTCGTGCAGGAATGTCAGACGGCCATAGCTCTGCTGGAATGCGGCAATGCCGCGACCGATCCTGATCGACCCTCCCGGCGCCGGCGCCGGCTCTCCCAGCGCCTGCCACGCCAGTTCGACGCATTTCTCCGTCCAGATCGCACTCGGCGGCACGAACCCGGTAGAGATTGGGTCGCCGGTCTGCAGGAGGTTCTGGCGCCGGAACTCCAGCGGGTCCATGCCGATGGCATTGGCGACCTCATCCATCTGCTGCTCATAGGCGGCGGCGGCCTGGATGCCGCCGAAGCCGCGAAACGCCGACGTGAACATGTTGTTGGTGGCCACCGCACGGGCGAAGACGTTGAGGTTGTCAACCCGGTAGGGTCCGGGCGCATTCACCGCGCAATAGAGCAGCACATAGGGGCTGAGATAGACATAGGCGCCGGCGTCGGCGATGACCTGCACGTCGAGTGCCGTGATCTTGCCATCACGGGTCACACCGGTACGGTATTTTAGCTTCATCGCATGGCGGTTGCCGTGGCCGACGAAGGAATCCTCGCGCGAGAACTCCAGCCGTACGGGCCGGCGTGTCTTTTGCGCGAGTATCGCCAGATAGGTCTCGACGGTCACGTCCTCCTTGCCGCCGAAGCCGCCGCCGACCAGCGCGCCCATGATCCTGAGCTTGTTGTGTGGCACGCCGATCGCATCGGCCACGGCCCGGAAGTGTTCGATCACCTGGGTGCAGACCCGGATGGTGATCACCTCGTTTTCGTCGATCCAGGCAAGGCCGACCTCGGGTTCGAGGAAGGCGTGCTCCTGGAACGGCGTGATGTAGGTGTTCTCGACGACTACGTCGGCGGCGGCGAAGCCGGCCTCGGTGTCGCCCTTCCGGATCTTGTGGGTCGCGACAACGTTGTCGGTACCCTGCACGACCGGCGCGCCGGGCTTGAGCGCCTCTTCGGGGTCGTAGACGCCGGGAATCGGCTCCAGCTCGACCTCGATCAGGCGGCGTGCCTTCTCGGCGATATCGGCCGTCTCGGCGGCGATCAGCGCCAGGGGCTCGCCGAAGTAGCGCACCCGTTCCTTGACGAGAATCTGCTGGTCGGTCTTCAGTCGCGCACGCCCGGTCTGGCCGGGAATGTCGGTGGCGATGGCCCGATCCGGCATGTCCTGGGCGGTGAGCACACAAGCGACTCCCGGCATCGCACGCGCCTTCGACACGTCGAGTCGCTTCAGCCGGGCGCTGGCGAGGTCGGCGCGCAGCACCTTTGCATGCAACATCCCGGGCATCACATAATCACCCGCATAGGGCGTACGGCCCGTGGCCTTGCCAGGTGAATCGGTGCGCGTCAGCGACTTGCCGATCTGGCTGAACCTCAAGTTGCGCTGGATCGTATCAACGTCGCTCATTTCGTTTCTCCCGTCTGGCGCTTCACGGCGGCGGCGGCATGGACGGCTTCGAAGATCTTCACATACCCGGTGCAGCGGCAAAGATTGCCGCTGAGAGCGATGCGCACGTCCTCGTCGGTCGGTGACGGGTTCTTGCGAAGCAGGGATTCCGAGGCGATGATCATGCCCGGAGTGCAATAGCCGCACTGCGCCGCGCCGAGTTCCGAGAAACTCTGCTGCAGCGGATGGGGTGCCTCTGGTGTGCCGAGGCCCTGCAGGGTCGTGATCTCCCGCCCTTCGGCCGACCGAGCCAGCGTCAGGCAACTGTCGACCGCCTCGCCGTCGACGAGGACGGCGCAGGCGCCACAGTCGCCCTTTTCGCAGCCGCATTTGACATCGACATGGCCTAGCCCGCGCAGCGCCTCCAGAAGCGTTCTGTGAGGCGGAACCGTGGCGATTTCGTCGTGGCCGTTGACGTGAAGGGTGATCGTCTTTTCCGTGCTCATCTCCGGCACTCCCTCAATTTCCGGCCTGAATGGCGTTGGTGAGCAGCCGCGCCACCAGAACGCCGACCATGTGGCGTCGATATGCGCCCGTGGCGCGGACATCGTCGATCGGGCTGCATTCCTCTGCTGCGGCGCGCGCCGCCTCGGCGATCCGCTCCGGTGTCGGCGGCTTGCCCTCGAGCACGGCTTCGGCCTTGCTGACGCGCAATGGAGTCGGCGCGACCGAGCCGAGCGCGATCCGAACCCCTCCGCAGCATCCGCCCCCAAGGGCGAGGCTGACCGCGACACCTACGACGGTGATCGCATCGCCCTTGCGACGGGCGAGCTTGTAGAAGCTGCCGAAGCTGCCCGTCGCTGGGATCGGCCAGGAAATCGCGGTGATCAGCTCGTCGGGAGCCCTCTGATCTGACTTGTAGCCGGTGTAGAAGTCGCACAGCGCCAGCGTCCGGCTTCCGCGAACGCTGCTCAGCGTGAGCTCGGCATCAAGCACCAGAAGCGGCGGGACCAGGTCGGCCGCCGGTGAGCCGCAGGCGACATTGCCTGCCACCGTGGCCGCATTGCGCACCATCTGCCCGGCGAAGACCCTCGCCGCCTCGGTCAGCGCCGGCGCATATCTGGTGACCTCACCCGAGGCCAGCAAGTCGCCGACTGTCGTTCTGGCCCCGAGTGTCACACGACCCCGGTCGACGGTTATCTCGCGCAGTTGGTGCACACGGCCGAGGTCCAGCAGACGGTCGGGGGCAATCCGCTGCGAGCGTATGTCCACGAGCACGTTGGTTCCGCCCGACAGCGGCACCGCACGCGTCCCGGCCGCCGCGAGCGCCGTGAGCGCCTCGGGCAGGTCCGCTGGGATCGTCAGATCGAACTCCGCATACATGGTTGTGTCCTCATCGGTTGGGGGTCAGATACGCGCCGTGATGCACTTCACCTGGTAATACGCAGCCAGCGCGGCGAGTCCTTTTTCGCGCCCAAAGCCGGACAGCTTCGTTCCGCCGAAGGGCGTCGGCACGCCACCGGCAAAATACTGGTTGATGAATACCTGACCGGCATCGACATCGCGCGCGAAGCGCAGCGCGCGAGTCACGTCGCGTGTATAGATGCCCGCGCAGAGCCCGAAGGGCGTGCCATTCGCGACCGCGAGGGCTTCTTCGGCGGACTCCACCACTTGAACGACCAGAACTGGCCCGAAGATCTCTTCCTGAACCAACTGATCCTGGGCGTGAACCGCGTCGAGGATCGTGGGCGCGTAGAAGTATCCGCCCTCGAACCCCGCGACATCGACGGATTCTCCGCCGGTGGCGACGGTGATGCCGCGTGCCCTGGCGCCGTCGACATATGAGGCCACGGTGCGGCGATGGGTATCGGAGATCAGCGGGCCGAGTTTCGGGTCGCTGAGCCCGTGACCGATCGACAGTTGCCTTGCGCGCGCCACGAGGCGATCGAGCATGGAAGCATGCACCTTGCGGTCGATCACCAGCCGTGATCCGGCGGAACAGATCTGACCGGCATTCATGTAGATCGCCTTGAGTGTTCCTTCGACGGCCGCATCGAGATCAGCGTCCGCCAGAACGACGACCGGGGACTTCCCGCCCAGTTCCAGCGTGACCGAAGTCACGCGCTCGGCCGCGACCTTCATCACGTTGATGCCTGTGGGAACCGACCCGGTGAACGTGACATGATCGACGCCGCGATGACCGCTCAATGCGTCCCCGATGACGCCGCCGCGGCCGGTCAGGGCATTGTAGACGCCGGCGGGCAATCCGGCCTCGATCAACAGATCGGCCAGCGCCAGTGCGGTCAGAGGCGTCTGGGACGCCGGCTTGACCACGGCAGTGTTGCCCGCTGCAAGTGCCGGGGCAACCCCCCGCGCTGTTGTAACCAGCGGGAAGTTCCACGGGATGATATGGGCCGTCACCCCGACAGGTTCATGCAAGGTGAAGGACATGTAGGGCGTTCCCAAGGGGATGCTGTCACCCTGCAGCTTGTCGGCGATACCGGCGTAGTACTCGAAATACGCCGCCGCCGTGGCTACATCACCGCGCGATTCCGTCAGAGGCTTGCCACTGTCGAGCGTCTCGATGATCGCCAGCCGCTCGGCGTCCCGGCGGATCAACTGGGCGGTGCGGTGGAGAATACGGCCGCGTTCTACGGGCAAGGTGTCGCGCCACGGACCCCGCAGCGCACTTCGAGAATTGTCCACCGCGGCGTCAACATCGGCGATGGTTGCCGACGGAACGTCGGCAAAGACCTGACCCGTGGCCGGATCGACGGTCTCGATGCGGTCCCCGCTTATGGCGTCGACCTGGCGGCCGCCGATATACATATGCCTCGGCAGATCCGTCGGGATCGCGACACCCGGAATCTCTCGGAGCAGGTCGCGGCCCATGGTCAGACGTCCCAGCCGCCATCAACGGCAATATGCTGGCCGGTGATCTGGCGCGCGTCTTCGGAGGCAAGGAACAGAACAGCATTGGCGATATCTTGGCCAAGCGTCACCCGCTTCAGCGCCATGTCCTGCACGTATTCCTCGTAGACCTGCTCCACCGTCCAGCCGCGCACCTTGGCCTTGCCTTCGCAGAGCTTCATCATCCGGGGCGTTTCGACGATGCCGGGGCAAACCGCATTGACGTTGACGTTGTATCTGCCCAGTTCCAGCGCAACCGTCCGCGTGATGCCACGCACGGCCCATTTGGAGGCACTGTAGGCGGTGCGCATCGGATAGCCCCTTAGGCCCGACGTGCCCGAGATGTTGACGATCTTGCCCGCTTTCTGACCGATCATGGTCGGAACGACATGCTTGATCGGCAGGAAGGTGCCGCGTTCGTTGGCTATGATCACATAGTCGAAGTCGTCGACCTTGATATCCTGCACCGGCGTCTCGATCGGGCCGGTGACGCCCGCGACGTTCACGAGGATATCGATGCGGCCGTCAAAGACCTTCAGCGCCTGCTTGACCATCGCGGCGACCTGCGCTTCATCGATCACGTCACAGGCGACGACATGCGCCTTTCGCCCCAGGGCGCGAACCTTCTGCGCCACTTCCTCGAGCGCCGCAGTGTCGCGTGCCGTCAAGACCAGATCGGCGCCCTCACGGGCGAGCGTGGTGGTGATGTCGGCACCCATGCCCTTGGCGGCGCCGGTAACGATTGCCTTCTTGCCTTCGAGTTTCATGCGGGTTCTCTCCTTTGATCGGCGTTCTTGCGATTGCGTTGGGATTGCGCGGGTGCGCCGTAGCCGCCTCCGCCACAGCTATTGACGATCACGTGGTCGCCTGGTCCGAGGCGGATGTTGGCCTTGCCGGGAAGCTCGTATCCCGTTCCATCCGATTTCAGCACTTCGACCTTGAAGGCGGCCCCCGGTTCGCCGCCGTCCAGTCCGTACGGCGGCACGACGCGGCGTTCGAACATGGAGGTCACGGACATGTCCTCGCAGAGCACGCGATAGACCCGGTGAAGGCCGTCCCCGCCGCGGTGCCGCCCCTCGCCGCCGGAGCCTCTGCGCAGGGATTGGGCCTCGATCCGCAGCGGGTATTCCGCCTCGATCACTTCGGCAGGGGTGTTCATGACGTTCGACATGTGCACCCGGATCACGGGGGCGCCGTCGCGATCCGCGCGGGCACCTTCACCGCCGCCATGGGTTTCATAGAGCGTCGTCCAGATACCGTCGGCGCGGCGGCCGCCGAACAGGATCAGCCCCGAGGTCGTCGGCCCGCCGGCCGTCAGCCGTTCCGGCACGATGGCCTCGAAGGCTCGAAAGACCGCATCGGCTATTCGCTGCGAGGTCTCGTGGTTGCCGCCCACCACCGGCTTGTCAGGGCCCGGGTCGAGGACGGTGCCCGGTTTGGTGATGATCTTGAACGGCCGGTAGCAGCCGCCGCTGGGCTGGATTTCCGGCCCGAACAGCGCCTTCATCACGTAGAAGACCGAAGCCGCGGCAATGAAGGGCGTGGTGTTGACCGGTCCTCGTGCCGCGGGGTCGCAGCCGCCGAAGTCGAAGGTCGCGGTGTCACCCGCGATCCGCACGCGGACCCGGATCGCGACGGGCCCACCGCCCCCCGCGTCGTCATCGAGCCAGTCAGCGCCTTCGTAATCTCCGTCCGGAATCGACGAGATCACGGCGCGCATCTGAGCCTCGGCGCGATCGTGGATCGCCGCCATCGCGGCCCGGAGCAGTCCCGCACCATGCTGGCTGGCGATCTGCTGCACGCGCAGCTCGGCTGCACGGGTTGCGGCCACCTGCGCAAGGATGTCGCCTTTGCGTTCCGCCGCACCACGCACGTTGGCGAGGATGACGCCGAGCTTCTCCGTGTCCGCGCCATCAGCGGTGAAGACGCGCAGGGGAGGAATTCGCAGGCCCTCCTGCCAGGCGTCGGTGGCATTGGCCACATAGGACCCGGGCACCGCACCGCCGACATCGGCCCAATGGGCCAGGCTGACCGCGAAGGCCGCCAGCTCGCCGTCGACGAAGACCGGGCGGATCGCCTTGACGTCCGGAAGGTGGTTGCCGCCGATCGCGGGGATGTTCAGGAACCAGACGTCACCGGGCGCAAGCTGCGCCTTCGGCACCAGCCGCAGGAATTCCCGCACAGTGAAGCTCATCACGCCCATGTGCATGGGAACGTCACGGCCCTGCGCGATGAGGTAGCCGTCGGCGTCGGTGATTACGGAGGAATGATCGCCCGCTTCGCGCAGAAGCGGTGAGCGCGCCGACCGCATCACCACGAGCGATATTTCCTCGGCCGCCGCGGTAAGCGCATTGCGGATGACTTCGAGCGTCACGGGGTCAATGTGGAAAGTCATTGTCCTGCTCCCGTCATGATGTGCAGGTGCCCGTTGCCATCCGCGAAGGCGCTTGCGCCCGGCGGGATGACAATCGTTGCGCAGTCATCCTCGATGATCGCCGGGCCGTGGACGGTGCTTGCGGTCCCGATGTCGCCCCGGCGATAGCGCGGCGTCGGCACCGGCCCGCTGCCGTCGAAGATGCAGGGCAGTCTCTTGATGGCGACCAGTTCAGTCGGCGTCTGCGGGGTTGTTTCCAGACGGCCTCGCGGGTTCGGAACCGAGGACCGCATCCGGATGGCTTCGAGCTGCCAGGGTTCAGCCGTGGCGTAGCCGTACAGGCGCTCGTGAAGCGCATAGAATCTCTGTCCAAGTTCCTCGATGCCGTCGAAATCGGGATCGGGGACTTCGATCGCGTAGCTTTGGCCGCTGTAGCGCAGGGCGGCGATTTCCTCGGTGACGATGTCGGTCTTGCGTAGCCCTGAGACGTGCAGGGGTGCCGTGACCTGCGCGCGCAGTTCACGCCGGATGCCGGCCAGTGCCGCCGCGTCCCAGCTTCCCACCGGCATCCTGACCGTGCGCTGCTGGGAATAGGACATCTCGGCGCTGACACAGCCGAGCGCAGAGAACACGCTGGAGTGCGCCGGGACGATCACCCGCGACATGCCGAATTCGCGCGCCACGGCGACCGCGTGCATCGGGCCGGCGCCGCCAAAGGCGATCAGCACGGCCTGTCTCCCGTCGATCCCGTGTTCCACGGTGCTGCGGCGCAATGCCTGCATCATCGCCGCATTGGCCACCCGGATCACACCCAGTGCCGCCTGTTCGACCGGCCAGCGAAGCGCCCTTGCAAGAGGTGTGATGGCTTCGCGCGCCAGATCAGGCTGGAGCCACAGTCCGCCCCCCAGCGACTTGCCGGGTTCGAGATAGCCGAGCAGGAGGTTCGCGTCGCTTACGGTGGGGAGGAACCCGCCCCGGCCGTAGCACGCCGGCCCCGGGAATGACCCGGCACTTTCGGGGCCCACCCGGAGCGTACCGTGGTCGAGCCGTGCGATGGAACCGCCGCCGGCGCCGATCGAGTCCACCGCGATCATCGGTTGCCGGATCGGGCGCCCCCCCAGTTCGCGGTCGCTTGAGACCTGCGCCTCGCCATCGCGGATCAGGCAGATGTCGGTCGTCGTGCCGCCCATGTCGAAGCTGATCGCGAGGTCGAGGTCGAGGTCGCGGGCGACGGTGCTTGCAGCAACGACACCCGCTGCCGGGCCCGACATCGCGAGCGCCAGCGGGGCTTCGCGCAGCGCCTGGGTCGAAGCCATGCCGCCGGCGGAGTGGAAAAGGTGCAGGTGGGTGGTCTCGGGGCAGATGCTCTCGAGCCGGTCGAGATAGCGCCCGACAAGCGGCATCAGCCCGGCACTCAGCGCGGTGGTCGCGGTGCGTTCGTATTCGCGCGCCTCGGGATTGACCTTGTGGGACACCGAGACGAAGGGCAGGTGCTGTCTCAGGGCCGCGGCAATCCGGTTCTCATGTACGCCGTCGGCATAGGCGTGCAGCAACGACACCGCCACCGACTCGACGCCGGAACTGACGACGTCTTCCACCGCCCGAGCAACGCTTTCGTCACTCATCGGTGCGATCTCGGCGCCGGTATGATCAAGCCGCCCATCCACCTCGAACCGCCGGTCGGGGGGAATCTGCGGGACAGGCTTCGGATCCAGATCCAGGCGGTACAGGTGACGCCGGTTCTGTCGTCCGATGGCCAGCGTGTCGGAGAACCCCTCGGTCGCGACAAGCGCCGCTTCGGCCATGTGGTTCTCGATGATCGCATTGGTGACCATCGTGGTGCCATGAACGAGGTCGGAGACGTCGTTCCATTCCAGACCGACCGCTTCCAGCGCAGCGATCAGGCCAAGCACCCGGTCGTCCGTGCGCGTGTCCACCTTCGCCGTGCGCACGGTGCGGCTGTCCGGCCCGATCGCGACGACATCGGTGAACGTGCCGCCGATGTCGATGCCGACCCGCCAACCGCCAATGTCTCTCTCAGGTGCCGACCGCATCTCGGATCACCCGTTTGCGCCGAAGACGGCCTGCGCATCGTCAAGCGCAGCGCCAAGAGCGTCGAACAGCTGGTCGATCTGCTGGTCCGTGATGATCAGCGGCGGACAGATCGCGATGGTGTCGTTCACAAGCGCGCGGACGATCAGCCCGTGGTCCATCGCGACCTGTGCCACCCACGCCCCGGCCTTCTTGCCGGGGTCGAAATTGCGTCGGCCCGGCTTGTCCTCGACCAGCTCGACCGCACCGATCAGGCCGACGCCGCGCGCCTCCCCGACCAGCGGATGCTGGCCAAGCGATCTGAGGCGAGCCTGGAAGTGGGGCGAGATCGCGCCGACATGCGCTTCGATCCCGTCGGCATCATAGATCCGCTGGGTTTCCAGCGCGACCGCGGCGGGGACCGGATGACCGGAATAGGTGAAGCCGTGCCCGAACAGGCCATACCGACGGCTTCCCTCGACCAGAACCTCGTGGATCTCGTCGGTGATCATCACCGCACCGATGGGCTGGTAGCCGCCTGAAAGCGCCTTGGCCATCGAAATCATGTCGGGACGGATGGCGCAGGTGTCGGAGCCCAACATCCTTCCGGTGCGATAGAAGCCGGTTATGACCTCGTCGGCGATGAACAGAATGTCGTGCTTGTGGAGCAGCGGCTGGATCGCCTCGAAGTAGCCCGGCGGCGGCGGAAAGACTCCTCCTGCGCCCATGACCGGCTCGGCGATGAAGGCGGCAACCGTCTCCGGCCCCTCGGTTTCGATCAGCTGCTCCAGCTCGGCAACCAGGCGCGCAACGAATTCGGCTTCGCTCTCGCCGTCCTTGGCGTAGTGGTAGTAGTGGGGGCACGTCACGTGCAGGAACCCCGGCAGCGGCACGTCGAAGGCGTTGTGCGAATATTGCAGCCCGGTCAGGCTTGCCGCAGCAAGGGTGATGCCGTGATAGGCGCCGCGCCGGGCGATGATCTTCTTCTTCTCCGGTCGGCCGCGTAAATTGTTGTAGTAGCGGACGAGCTTGACCTGGGTATCGTTCGCCTCGGAGCCGGAGTTGGTGAAGAACACCTTGCCCATCGGCGCGGAAACCTTACTGACTAGGTAGTCCGCAAGCTCGATCGCGGGTTCAACGGCTTTGTGCGCGAAGTTGTGATAGAAGGGCAGAGCCGTCATCTGCCGCATCGCCGCATCGACCAGGCGCGACTCGCTGAACCCGAGCGACGCACACCAAAGTCCTGCGAGACCCTCTATATATCCGCGCCCGGCATCGTCAAACACGTGGATCCCGTCCCCGCGCGTGAAGATGCTCGGACCGACTTCGGCGTGCGCGGCCAGATTAGTGAACGGGTGCAGGTGTGAGCGGATGTCCCGGGCCTGCGGCGAGTTGACGTTGTGTTTCATGCTAACTTCCGTTTTGCGGAATTTGCTTCCATTTATCGAAACTCTGCGCCTGATTGTCCTTCCAGTCAAGCGATTCGTGCCAATCTCCGAAGATGTGGCCAAGACAGGCACCCGACCTCGAAGCGTGGCGGGAAAATGGCAGAAATTTATGTTATTCTGAGGTTTTATTGCTGTGTCATGGTATCCGGCGACACCTCAGCAGATGACAAAGTCCTTGCCGTCTCGCCTTTGTCCACGTAGGTTTCCGGAAACCGGAAGTGCGATTACATGACCGAACGAACAACACCGCTCGAACGCTACGCGCGCATACTGGAAGTGCTGGTGTCCTGCCCAAAGGGAATCAGTCTCAGCCAGATCGCACAATCGATCGGGGTTCAGGCGAGCAGTGCCCATCGGCTGGTCAACGCGCTTGGTGAAATCGGGTTCGTCGACCGACTGCCCGACAGCAAGTCCTACGTACTCGGGGCGCGGATGCAGCGGCTTTGCACCCTCGCCGTGGCGCCCCCTTCGGTGATCGCCATGGTCGAGCCCGAGTTGTTCCAGATCGTCAGGGAATTTTCTGAAACCGCCTATCTGACACAGTTCACGGGGACGACGGTGGAATCCATCGCGACCGCTGTCCCGGATGGCGGCGAGATGGCGTATGTCCAGCCCGGGCGGGCCATGCCGCTGCACGCCGCAGCGTCAGCCAAGGCCATTCTGGCCCACCAGAGTCCCGACCTTGTGCGGGAACTTCTCCGCGGGCCACTTGCGCCGTACACTGAAAAAACCATGACAGACCTGCAGACGATCATGAAGGAACTGCAGACGGTACGGACCGAGGGCATCGCGATCTGCGACAATGAACTCGATCCCGGCGTGTTGAGCTATGCAGTCCCCGTCCAGGGCGCAGACGGAACCGTCAAGTACGCCATCGGGATTTCGGGATTCGCTCAGCGGATGAAGACCAAGCCCGTGGCGCAGATCAGGGCAAGCCTCCTCCGGGCAAGCCGAATTCTCGCGGCGAAGATTCAACAGGCACCGCCTGTCATAGCATGAAACGCGATGACGGCCCCAAGCCCTCCTGAGAACTCGTACCTTGTTGTCGCTTCGCGCGCCGGCTGACAACGAATGGCCGCGACGGGCGGGCCGTGCCGGTACCGAGGCGCAAAGAGCCGCCGCGCTTGTGGCCGCCACCAACCAAGCGGCGATCCTTGACAAAGGACATCGGAAGGGATCGTGGCAGCAACCATGATCCGCACCGCTTGGCGGCGGCCCCATCACGTGCGGTTTTCCCGTGCGCGCTTTTGACCTGATCCTCGCACAAAGAAAGACACTTCCATCGGTTCATACGGGCCTCTGCATCATCTCTGGCCGCCCCGCAGAAGCGTACATAGATAAAATCTTGGTATGAGACAGATATAACACATTTTACCTAGAGCCGCCGCGAGTGCCATGTTGCCTGCATCGGGCTCTAGGTCCGTTGGAGATGGAACGCGCATTTGGACGGGAACACGCAATGACGGCGGCCTGGCGAGTTGGAATCGATATCGGCGGCACCTTTACCGACGTGGTGGCGGTGAATGCGGCGGGTGGCGCCGTGCGGATGGGCAAGGTCCTGAGCCAGACCGATCCCGTGGCCGGCATCATCGCCGCCTGCGGATCGCTCGGGCTTGATCTGTCGGACGTGACCGACATCATGCATGGCACGACCATGGCGACGAATGCGATCGTCGAGGGGCGGCTGGCGCCTATCGCGCTCATCGCCACCGAGGGCTTCGCCGAGGTGCTGGATATCGGCCGGCAGAACCGTCGCGAACTCTACAAGATGGCGATTACGCCGCGGCCGACCCCCCTGGTGCCCGGCGAGCGCAGGCTCGAGGCGCGTCAGCGCATGGACGCACAGGGCGGTGAGGTCACGCCGTTAAGCGGCGAAGAGATCGAGCGGCTGGCAAGGGCCGTCAAGGCCTTCGGCGTGGAGTCGGTGGCGGTCTCGCTGATCCATAGCTACCTCAACGGCGATCACGAAAGCCGGATCGGAGAGGGGCTCAGGGCGATCATCCCGTTTGTCGCGCTGTCGCATCAGCTCAATCCAGAGCCCAGGGAATACGAACGCACGAACTCGACCGCGATGAACGCGGCTCTGATGCCACTCGTCGCGCGGTACCTCGAACGTCTGATCGAACGGATCGGATCGCAGACCGGTTTGCACATGTTCCATTCCGCGGGCGGCATGGCCTCGGCTGCCTCGATAGCGTCGCGGCCGCTGGCGCTTGCGCTGTCGGGCCCGGCGGCGGGCGTGGCCGCCGCCGCGGCAGTCGCGCAGCAGCTCAGCATCGGGCGGGTGATCTCCTTCGACATGGGCGGCACGACGACCGATGTCAGCATCATCGTCGACGGCAAGATGCATATCGACAGCAACCAGCGCATGGCGGGCTATCCGATCCGACAGATGATGGTGGCGGTCGAGACAATCGGTGCTGGTGGCGGCTCGATCGCGCGCCGTGACGGTCAGGCGGTGCGGGTCGGGCCGGACAGCGCCGGTGCCGATCCCGGCCCGGCGTGCTACGGTCTGGGAGGCACCCAGCCGACCGTCGCGGACGCGAACATCATCCTGGGCTATATCGAGTCGGGGCGCGAACTGGGCGGTACCGTGCGGCTTGACGTCAGCAAGGCCGAAGCCGCCTTCGCGCCGCTGGCCGAGGCCTTCGGCACGACCGTCCACGAGGCCGCGCTTGGTGTACGACGTGTGGCAAACGCCAACATGGCTCGCGCGCTCCGCCGCGTCACCGTCGAGCACGGCGTCGATGCCCGGACCTGCACGCTGCTGGCTTTCGGCGGCGCCGGACCGATGCACGCCGTCTCGCTGGCCCGCGAGTTCGGCATCGGCAAGGTACTCGTCCCGCGGTTCTCCAGCGGCTTTTCCGCCTTCGGCTGCATGACGGCGCGGATGAGCTATGCCGAGCAACGGCCGCTGCACATGCGAAGCGACCGCTGGAGCGCCAGGGACCTCGATGCCGCCGCCGCGCGCATCGCTGACCGTCTGATCGAACCGCTGGTGAAGGCCGGCTGCGCGGCGGACACACTCAGGATTACCGTGGCCGGGCTCTTGCGCTACACCGGCCAGAGCGATGCCGTCGAGGTGCCGCTCGAGGCGCCCTACGACCTCGCGCAGGTGGACACGAGCTTCAAGGCGATCCACGAACGGCTCTACGGCTTCGCCACCGACGAGGTCTGGGAGGTCGATACCCTGCGCGTCACGGTTTCGGCTCCACCGAAGCAGGAAGCTCTGGCGCGACCCGCCGAGGGTGGATCCGGCGGCAACGAGCCCGTAGCGATCCGCAAGTGCTGGTTTGACGGTGGCCTCGCGGTCGACACGCCGCATTTCGACCGCGACCGGCTGCCCGTGGGACGGAAGATCAGCGGCCCGGCCATCATCGAGGACGCATGGTCGACGGTCGTCGTCGATCCGGGCACGACGGCCTGGGCGGACGAACACGCACATCTCCATATCGACCTGGAAGGCGGCAGGACATGAAACGCGAAGCGGGGCTGCGGCCCGACCCCTTCACCATCGAGGTCATCCGCAACGCGCTGACCGCGATCGCCGAGGAAATGTCGCTGGTGATAATGCGCTCTGCGCGCTCGCCGCTTCTGCGCGAGGCGGGCGACCTCTCGTCGGCCCTGACCGATGCCGACGGCGGGCTAATCGCCCAGGGGCGCGACATCCCGGCCCATCTCGGCATCATGGGATCGACCGTGCAGGCATTTCTCGGCCGGGTTCCGAAGGAGCAGTTGCAGCCGGGCGACGTGTGGTTCCTGAACCTGCCCGAGGTGGGCGGCAACCACCTTCCCGACGTCAAGGCGATCCGACCGGTCTTCGCCGAGGGTGCGGTACAGGCCTTCGCCGTCTGCCTGGCGCACTGGGCGGATGTTGGCGGCGCGCGGCCGGGCAGCTATGTGCCCGACGCCCGCGACGCCTGGCAGGAAGGGCTGCGCATCCCACCCCTGCGCGTCTTCACCGGTCAGGGCACCGACCAAGAAAAGCTCGATGTCATCCTTGCCAACGTGCGCGGCAGCGAGGAGCGCGAGGGCGACATCCTCGCCCAGATGGCCGCCACCCGATCGGCCGACGAGCGGCTGCAGGAACTGTTCGCAAGCTATGGCGCCGCAACGGTGAAGGCCGCGATCGCCGATATCCATGACCAGTCCGAACGCCAGATGCGCGAGGCCATCCGCGAGATTCCCGATGGCGAATATGTGGGCGAGGATTTCCTCGACCATGACGGCATCGACGACCATCCGATCGCCGTGCGCGTGCGCGTCACCATTGCGGGCGACGCGGCAACATTCGACTTCAGCGAAACCGACGATGCTGCCAAGGGCCCGCTCAACGCCACGCCCTTCACGGCGGGGGCGAGCGTCTTCTATGCGATGAAGGCGATTGCCGGACCCGACATCCAGCCCAATGCCGGTTGCGGCCGGCCGCTGAAGGTGATCACGCGGCCGGGATCGCTGGTCCATCCGCCGTGGAGCCGCCCGGTGGTCGGTGGCAACCACGAGACCTCGCAGCGCATGGTCGACGCCATCTTCAAGGCGCTGGAGGCCGTGGTGCCCGAGCGGCTCAGCGCAGGCGGGTCGACGACATCGGGGCTGCTGCTCTTCGGCGGGACCGACCCGCGCACCGGCGAATGGACCACGCTCTACGAGGTTCACGCCGGAGGCGAGGGGGCCCGGGCGGAACGCGACGGTTGCCCGACCGCGCGCCCGCACATGTCTAACGTGATGAACACCCCGGCCGAGATCATCGAGACCTTCTACCCGATCCGCGTCGAGCGCCAGGCGCTGCGTCACGGATCGGGCGGGCGCGGCCGGCACCATGGCGGGCCGGGGCAGGAGCGTCACTACCGTATCCTCGCGCCGGAGATGGCGATGACCAGCATGGTCGAGCGCTGCGTCATCCCACCCTACGGGCTGCAGGGCGGCGAGCCCGGCAAGCCGTTCGAGATCACTGTCGTTCGCGCCAGTGGCGAACGCCGGCAGATTTCCGGCAAGACCCACGTGACCCTCTTCGAAGGCGACTGCGTCATCATGAGATCAAGCGGCGGCGGCGGATACGGCGCTCCGGCAGAAACAGTGAGAGAACAGGAGAACCCATGAGACTCGAAAAACGCAAGGTCATCATCACCGGCGCCGCGCAGGGCATGGGTGGGGTCATCACCCGCAAGCTTGCCGCCGAGGGCGCAGAACTGTTCCTCACCGCACGCTCCCGCGGCCCGCTGGAGGAACTGGCCACGGATCTGAAAGCGCAGGGCATCAAGGTCGATCTCCTGGAAGGCGACTGCACGGTCGAGAAGGATGTCGAGGCGGTGGTCGCCGCTGCGCTGAAGTTCTTCGGCGGCCGGATCGACGTGCTGGTCAACGCGGCCGGCGCCACCGGCCCGATCGAGACCCCGGTCTGGGAACTCAATCCCGACGACTTCCTCGACCTTCTGCGCAAGAACATCGTCGGCCCGTTCCTGCCGATGAAGCATGTCCTGCCGACGATGATCAAGCAGCGCTACGGCAAGATCGTCAACCTCGGCGGCGGCTCTGGAATGCGCGGCTACCGGTACCGCGCCGCCTATAGTGCGTCGAAATGGGGCGTGCGCGGACTGACCCGGACCGCTGCGATCGAGGTGGGCGAGCACAACATCAACGTCAACGCGATCATGCCCGGCATCGTCGAGACGCCGCGGATGGAAAAGCTCTGCCGGGTCAAGGCCGAGAAGCGCGGATGGACCTACGAACAGGTCTACGAGGAGTATCTGGCCGAAATGCCGCTTCACCGCGTGACCTATCCCGAGGACATCGCCAATGCCGTCATCTTCCTGTCCTGCGACGATTCCAAGAACATCACCGGCCAGGAAATGGTGATCGACGGCGGCTGGACCGCCTGAGGGCCGGCAGCGAGGGTGCGGACGCCGCGATCCTGCGGCGTTCGCGTGCATGACTGCGGGAAGGCAATGATGAGCGACAGAGTGCCAGCACATGCGGAGATCGTGATCGTCGGCGGCGGTGTCGCCGGGACCAGCCTCGCCTGGCAGCTGACGCGGTTGGGCAAGTGCGACATCGCGCTTCTGGAACGCGGCACGCTGACCTGCGGCACGTCATGGCACGCGGCTGGCCTGATCATGCAGCTTCGCGCGACCCATGCGATGACCGATCTGTCGCGGTGGAACGCCGAGGTCTACCCGGCGCTGGAGGCCGAAACCGGATTCGCCACGGGGTTCAAGCAGAACGGCACGCTGGCCATCGCCCGCAATCACGACCGCCTGCACGAACTGAAGCGGCGTGCCACCATCGCCAAGAGCTACGGCATCGCCGCCGACCTGATCACGCCGCGCGAAGCGGGGGAGCTTTATCCCGGGCTCGACACGTCGGTGGTCACCGGGGCGCTGTTCATCCCCAAGGACGGACAGCTCAACGCCGTCGATACGGTGATGGCCTTCGCCGCCGGGGCTCGCAAGGGCGGGGCCCGGCTGTTCGAGCAGAGCCCTGTGACGGCGGTCGACCGCCGCACCGGCGGCGGCTACCGGGTGACGACGCCGCAGGGCATGATCGACTGTGAGACGCTGGTTCTGGCCTGCGGCCTCTGGACCCGCCAGCTCGCCGCGCGTCTCGGGGCGGCGGTGCCGCTCAACCCGTGCGAGCACTTCTACGTCGTAACCGAGGCGCTCGACATCGCCACGCCGGACCTTCCCGTGCTGCGCGACACCGACGGCTACGTCTATGTCAAGGAAGATGCCGGCAAGCTTCTGGTCGGGGCATTCGAGCCGAAGGCCAAGCCGCTGCCGCTGCGTGCCCTGCCGGCACGGGCGGAATTCATCGAGCTGCCGGAGGACTGGGACCATTTCGCGCTGCCCTACGGTGCGGCCTGCGAAACCATCCCGGCGCTCGAGAACGTGGGCATCAGCCGCTTCATGAACGGTCCCGAAAGCTTCACCCCCGACGCCAACTTCGCCATCGGCGAAGTACCCGGCCTGCCGGGGCTGTTCGTGTCGGCGGGCTACAACTCGGAAGGTTTCGAGATGGCGCCGGGCGCATCGCGGGCGCTGGCGGAGTGGATCGTCGAGGGCGAACCGACGATGGACCTCGCCGACGTGGACGTGGCGCGCTTCCATCCGTTCCAGATGAACACCGCCTATGTCGAGGCGCGGGCCGCAGAGTCGCTCAGTTCGATCTTCCACATGCACTGGCCGAACCTCCAGCGCCATTCGGCGCGGCCCATGCGCAAGGGCGCGCTGCACGACCGGCTGGCGGCGCACGGCGCCTGCTTCGGCGAGACCTTAGGTTGGGAGCGCGCCAACTGGTACGCGCCCGCAGGGGTCGAACCGCGCGACGCCTACTCTTGGCATCGCCCGAACTGGTACGAGCATACCGCCGCCGAATGCCGCGCCGTACGCGAGAACGTGGCGATATTCGACCTTAGTTCCTTCGGAAAGCATCTGATCCAGGGGCGCGACGCCTGCCGGCTCCTGCAACGGCTCTGCGCCAACGACGTGGATGTGGAACCGGGGCGCATCGTCTACACCCACATGCTCAACCGCCGCGGCGGGATCGAGGCCGACGTCACCGTCAACCGGCTGTCCGAGGATCGTTTCATGGTCGTTTCCTCGGCGATGTTCCAGCCGCGCGACCGCGCCTGGATCGAACGCCACATCGCCAAGCACGAACATGTCTTCCTCACCGACGTCACCGCCGGATGGTCGGTGCTGGCGGTGCAGGGGCCGCGGTCGCGCGCCCTGCTGCAGACGCTGACGGATGCCGACCTGTCGAACGAGGCCTTCCCCTTCGCCAGTTCGCGCGAGATCGACCTGGGCTTCGGCCGGATCCTGGCCAACCGGCTGACCTTTGTGGGTGAGCTTGGCTGGGAACTCTATATCCCCACCGAGCTTGTCCAGGACACCTACGACCGGATCGTCGCCGCCGGGGCGGGTTTCGACCTGCGCCATGCCGGCTATCACGCGCTGGAGCATCTCAGGCTCGAACGCGGCTACCGCGAATTCAGCCTTGACCTGACGCCCGACGACACCCCCTACGAGGCAGGGCTGGGTTTCACCGTGAAACCCGACAAGCCCGGCGGCTTCATCGGGCGCGATGCAGTGGCAGGACAGCACGGCAAGGCGCTCGACAAGCGGATGGTGCTCTTCCGGCTGGAAGACCCGGCGCCGGTGCTGCACAAGGATGAGCTGATCCGCATGAACGGCGAGGTCGTCGGCTACCTGCGCTCGGGCGCCTACAGCTTCACGCTCGGCCACGCGGTCGGTATGGGGTATGTCCGCCACGCGGGCGGCGTGACCGCCCAGCTGCTTGCCGCGAACGAGTTCGAGATCGAGATCGCCAATGAGCGCTTCCGCGCAAAGGCGTCGCTGCAGGCGTTTTTCGACCCGACAGGGGAAAGGACGCGCGGCTGACCCAGGCCGACAGAATCGGAGGATGACATGAAGCACAGCAACCCCAATTCACTCCAGGCAAGGGATGTAAGGAGCCACCTCCACCCCTTCACCAACCTCGGCCAGCTCGAGGAAACCGGACCGCTGATCTTCAACCGTGGCGAGGGGATCTATGTCTACGACGATGACGGCAGGCGCTATATCGAGGGGCTATCCGGGCTCTGGTGCGCCTCGCTCGGTTTCAGCGAGAAGCGGCTGGTCGATGCCGCGACGCGGCAGCTTCAGACGCTGCCATTCTATCACAACTTCGCCAGCAAGGCGGTCGAACCCTCGATCGAACTGGCCGACTACCTGATCGAGCACGCGCCGGTGCCGATGTCGAAGGTCTTCTTCACCAATTCGGGGTCCGAGGCGAACGACACCCAGGTCAAGCTCGTCTGGTACTACAACAACATCCTCGGCCGGCCGCAGAAGAAGAAGATCATCGCGCGTCGCGGCGCCTATCACGGCATCACCGTGGCCTCGGGCAGCCTGACCGGATTGCAGCACGCCCACAATGGCTTCGACCTGCCCATCGCCGGGATGCTGCACACCGACTGCCCGCATCACTACCACCACGCCCAGGACGGCGAGAGCGAGCGGGACTTCTCGGCCCGTCTGGCGGCTAACCTGGAACGGCTGATCGAGGAGGAGGGGCCCGACACGATCGGCGGCTTCATCGCCGAACCCTTCCTCGGCGCCGGCGGGGTGATCGAGCCGCCGCAAGGCTACTTCGAGGCGATCATGCCGATCCTTGACCGCCACGACATCCTCTTCATCGTCGACGAGGTGATCAGCGGCTTCTTCCGAACCGGGGACCGCTTCTGCACCGAGACCTACCGGCTGAAGCCCGACATGATCTCGGTCGCCAAGGCGCTGTCGGCGGCCTATCAGCCGATCGGCGGCGTGATGGTCTCGGAAAGGGTCTACCAGGTGCTGCTGGAGGGCAGCCGCCGCTACGGGATGTTCGGCACCGGCTTCACCTATTCCGGCCATCCGGTGCCGGCCGCGGTCGCGCTCGAGACCCAGCGCGTCTATGACGACCTGAGGATCGGCGATCACGTCAAGGCGGTGGCGCCGCGCTTCCAGTCGCGGCTCCATGCCTTTGCCGACCATCCGCTGGTCGGCGAGACACGAGGGCTTGGTCTCATCGGCGCGGTGGAACTGGTCGAGGACAAGGCGGCGCGGCGGAACTTCGATCCCGCGCGCAAGGCCGCGCCGCGGCTGATGGCGCTGGCCGCCGAGCACGGGCTGATCGTGCGCGCGCTGCCCAATGACGCAGTGGCCTTCTGCCCGCCGCTGATCATCGACGAGGGCCAGATCGACGATATGTTCGACCGCTTCGGGCGCGCGCTCGACGACTTGACGCAGGAAATGGCCCGCGCCTGAAGCGGCCCGGAAGTTGCGGAGGAAGCTATGCCGAACACGGACAGATGGAGCGTCGCCGACAATCTCGACCTCAAAATGGTCATCGGCGGCAAGCGGCTCGAGGCGTCGAACGGCGCGCGGATCGAGACCGAGGATCCGGCGACCGGCCGCGTGATCGGCAGCTTCCCCGCCGCAACCGCGGACGACGTCGGACGCGCGGTCGAAAGTTCGCGCGTCGCGCTCAAGGGCGACTGGCGGTCGATGACGCCGACTGCCCGGGGCCGCGTGCTGGCCCGTGCCGCAACGATCCTGCGGCGCGAAGCCGACCGCATGGCACGGATCGAGACGCTCGACAGCGGCAAGCCGCTGCGCGAGGCCCGGGGCGACATGGAAACCTCGGCGAGCTACTTCGAGTATTACGCCGGCATGGCCGACAAGTTGCAGGGCGACAGCATTCCCTTGGGCCCCGACTACATGTCCTTCACGCTGCACGAACCGGTCGGTGTGACGGCCCATGTCATCCCCTGGAACTTCCCGCTTACGACCACGGCGCGGGGCGTCGCGCCCGCGCTGGCGGCCGGCTGCACCGCCGTCGTCAAGCCGGCGGCGCTGACCTCTCTCACCTCGCTGCTAATGGCGGATATCCTCGACGAGGCCGGGCTTCCCGCCGGGGTCTACAACGTCGTTTCCGGCCACGGCAGCGAGGCTGGGGCGGCGCTGGTCGCCCATCCCGACATCGCCCATGTCACCTTTACCGGGTCGGTGCGGACCGGTCAGGGCATCATGAAGACTGCGGCCGATCACGTCGCCTCGGTCACGCTCGAACTTGGCGGCAAGTCGCCGGTCGCGGTGCTGGCCGATGCCGACCTCGACGCCGCGATCGATGGCACGCTGAAGGCGATCTACATGAATGCGGGCCAGGTGTGCTCGGCTGGGTCGCGGCTCGTGGTCGAGCGCAAGGTCCATGCCGAGATGATGGAACGGCTGGTCGCGCGCGTCGAGGCGATGGCGCCGGGCCACGGGCTTGACGAAGCCGTCATCGGACCGCTGGTTTCGGCCGACCAGGTCAGGATCGTGGCCGACTATGTGGACGACGCGCGCCGCGCCAACGGCCTCAAGGTCCTCGTCGGCGGGCGCCGGCTGGCGCCCGAGGGAATGGAGAAGGGTCACTTCTACGCCCCAACCATCATCGACGACGCGCCCCCGGACGCGCGCGTGGTGCAGGAGGAAATCTTCGGCCCGGTCCTGACCGTGCAGATCGTGGACTCGCCCGAGGAGGTGGTCGCCGTCGCCAATGGCACGCCCTTCGGGCTCTGCGCCGGCATCTACACCCGCGACATCTCGCGCGCGATGGCCTTCGCCCGCGACGTCGATGCCGGTCAGGTTTTCATCAATCAGTACTTCGCCGGCGGCGTGCCGACCCCGTTCGGCGGCACCAAGATGAGCGGCTTCGGCCGCGAGAAGGGGCTTGCCGCGCTTTCCAGCTATTACCGCGTGAAATGCATCACGACGCGTCTCTGACCGACTCGCTGCGCCCCGAATAAAGGCGGACGCAGATGTCCTGGAACGCCTGACAGCGGCGCGTCATGCGCGAGGTCTGCGCCCGCACGGTGCACATCGTCTGATGCGGCACCACGTCGGTCAGCGGCCGGTAATGGACCCTCAGCCCGTCATAGGTCATGTCCGAAAGCGGCCGCGTCACCAGCACCGAATAGCCACGTCCCTGGCCGACGAGACTGCGCACGACCTCGAAGGACTGCGAGGTGTGGGCGATCTGCGGCGTGATTCCGACCGCCTCGAACAGGCTCAGGAAATAGTGCTCCGCCGGCTTGGAGCTCAGCAGGATGAACGGTTCGTCGGCCAGATCCCGCAGTGACACCGACGGCCGGTCCAGGAGCCGGTGGCCGTCCGGTAGCACCGCATGCGGGGGCGCAACCTGCACCCGCAGCTTGAGCAGTTCGTCCGGCAGGTCGATGTCATAGGCCAGCGCGACCTCGACCTCGCCGCTTTTCAACTTCTCCAGGATGTCGTCGACCGTATCCTCGTGGATCAGAAGCTGAACCTTCGGGTACTGGCGTGCAAATTCGGCGATGATCCTCGGCATGTAGGCAGGGGCGAGCGTCGAATAGCATCCCACCGTCAGCGTGCCTGTCAGTTCGTGCCCCTGCACCCGCGCCAGGGTCTCGAACTCCTCCGCCATCCGCAGCAGGCTGCGCGCCTGCGGCAGCAGCCGGTGTCCGGCCGCGGTCAGCGAAACGCCCTTGGCATGCTGGCGCACGAACAGTTCCAGGTCGAGCAACTCCTCCATCTTGAGTATCGCCCACGAAACCGACGGCTGGGCGACGTTGGCCATGCGCGCCGCTTCTGCGATGCTGCAGGTCTCTGCGGCGGTGACGAAATAGCTGAGCTGGCGCAGCGAAACCTTCAACATGGCCCCCCCGGGTCGTGCAGAGTCTCGCGCTCCCAGAACGCGAAGGAATACTCTATGTTATGACTTTATCCTATAGGAGGACCTTATTTTATGTCCACCAAAGACTCTGCGCAAACAGCAACACCAATGCATAGACCCACCCTATCGGAAAACAAGACAAAACACATTTTGGGTATAGGTTGCGCTATGCAACGCTGTGCAGGCACCGGAACATCCCCGGCGCGCGCCCGGCTCGAACGTCGTGCGTAGCATCGGTGTGCCGCGCAGGGGAAACACGGAGGAAAAGGTGAAACCGGCAGCCTTCGACTACCACCGTCCCGACAGCCTGGAAGAGGCTTGCGCTCTTCTGGCGGATTACGGCGCCTCGGCGCGTGTCCTTGCCGGGGGGCAGAGCCTGGTTCCGCTGATGAACATGCGCATCCTGTCGCCGGCCGTTCTGATCGACATCAACCGCTGCCGCGATCTCGCCTATCTGCGAAGCGAAGACGGCGTTATCGCCTGCGGGGCGCTGACCCGGCAGGGCGAAGCCGAAAGCAGCGAACTGGTCGCCGCCCACCTGCCGCTGATGGCCGCCGCCATGCCCCATGTGGGCGTCCGCGCCAACCGGAACTTCGGCACCGTCTGCGGCAGCCTTGCCCATGCTGATCCGCTGGCCGAACTGCCAAGCGTGGCGGCCGCGCTCGACGCGCGTTTCGTCATCGCCAGCAGCCGCGGCCAGCGCGAAGTGGGCGCGGGAGAGTTCTTCGTTTCGGCGCTGACAAATTGCCTTGAACCGGACGAGATGCTCGCCGAGGTGCGGCTGCCGGTGATGCCGGCGAGCGCACGCTGCGCCTTTCTCGAAATCGCGAACCGTGCGCACGGCTTTGCCGTCGCAGGCATCGCGGCCTGCGTCGAACTCGACCCTGACGGGCGCTGCTCCCGCGCCCGGCTGTCGGCGATGGGCGCAGGCGACACCACGGCCCGGCTCGCCCCGGTCGAGGCGCTGCTCGAAGGCCAGAGGCTGGACGACGCGCTGATCCTCGAGGCGGGTGCCGCGGCGTCGGCGGCAGCTGAACCGGCCGGCGATGTCCACGCGAGCGCGAACTATCGCGCCGAGGTCATCGGCACGCTGGTCCGCAAGGCTCTCCGGCAGATGCTAAGCCAACCGGATGCCAGGGGATGACCACGTCCGCCCACCCCCATCCCTTTCCCTTCCGCCGCCCCGTCGCGGCCCCGACGGCAAGGACAAAGCAATGAGCGCAAACAAGGTGACTGTCCGGCTGACCGTCAACGGCAAGGATTATGTCCGCGAGGTGGAGCCGCGCTATCTGCTGGCGGATTTCCTCCGTCACGAACTGCATCTGACCGGCACCCATATCGGCTGCGAACACGGCGTCTGCGGCGCCTGCACGGTGCTGATCAACGGCAAGACCGGACGCAGTTGCCTGCAATTCGCGGCCGCGCTTGACGGCGCGGAGATCACCACGGTCGAGGGAATCGCGGGCGACGGACCGCTGCATCCCGTGCAGGAGGCGTTCCACGAGGCGCATGCGCTGCAATGCGGCTACTGCACGCCAGGGTTTCTCATGACCACCATCGAGTTTCTCGACCAGAATCCCGACCCCGACCGCGACGAAATCCGCCAGGCGCTGACCAACAACATGTGCCGCTGTACGGGCTACCTCAACATCATCGACGCTGTCGAGGACGCGGCGAAGCGGCTGCGCGAGGGGGGGCGCAAGGCATGAAGGCGATCGAGTACTTCACGCTGGTCGGCAAGACGATCCTGCGCCGCGAGGACAGCTACCTGATGCGCGGCAAGGCGCAGTTCCTCGACGACTTGCCTGAACCGAAGGGGCTGATCCACATCGCATTCGTGCTGAGCCCCTATGCGCGCGCCGACATCCTGTCGGTCGATGCCAGCGCCGCCCGGGCGCTGCCCGGCGTCATCGACGTGCTGACCGGCAAGGACTTCGTCGATGACATCAAGCTCTTCGCGCCGGTGATCGAGATCGGCGGATACCGACCCGTAGGGCGCCCCGTCGTCGCGGTCGACCGGGTCAACTTCGTCGGCGAATACGTCGCCGTGATCCTCGCCGAAAGCCCCTATGTGGCACAGGACGCGCTTGACCTCGTCGAGGTGAACTACAACCCCTTGCCCTCCGTCGCCGGCATCAAGGACGCGCTGAAGCCCGATGCTCCGGTGCTGCACGACCATCTGGGCGACAACCTGATCTTCAAGTCCGCCTTCGAGACCGAGGGCTTCGCCGAACGCTTCGCCGAGGGCGACGTGGTACTCGAGGAGGAGTTCCAGCTTGGCCGCGTCACCGGCGTGATGATCGAGCCTAGGGGCTGCATGGCCTGCCCGGACCCCATCGCCACCAATGTGACGCTGTGGACGCCAACCCAGATCCCCCACATCGTTCGCACCGCCATCGCCGACCATCTCGACATCCCCGAGTCGATCCTGCGGGTGGTGACGCCGGCAGTCGGCGGCGGCTTCGGCACCAAGGCGCATGTGTATCCGGACGAGCTGATCGTTGTGGCGCTGGCGCGCCGCCTTGGCCGGGCGGTGAAATGGGTGCAGGACCGGCGCGAGGAACTGCTCACCAATGCCCATGCGCGCGAGCACATCCTGAAGATCCGCGTCGCGGCGAAGAACGACGGCGAGATAAGCGCCGTTCATCTCGACGTCAGGACCAATTGCGGCGCCTATCCGAATCATCCCTATTCGCCCACGCTCGAGGCGACGGCGGCGGTCAGGATGATGCCGGGGCCCTACCGGATCAGGAACTACAAGTACGACGTCTGCTCAGTCACGACCAATACCGCGCCGACCGGTGCCTATCGCGGCACCGGTCAACCCTCGGCCTTCCTCGCCATCGAGGGGATGATGGACCGGATCGGCCGTCGGCTCGGGCTCGACCCGGCCGAGGTGCGGCGGCGCAACGTCATCAGGCCCGAGGAATTTCCCTATGTGAACGTCGTCGGCGTGCGCTACGACACCGGCAGCTATCTGCCCTCGCTCGAACGCGGGCTGGAAATGATCGGCTACGACGCCTTCCGCGCCGCCCAGCCGAAGGACCGGCTGGTGGACGGCAAGTATCGCGGCATCGGCATCTGCAACTACACCGAGGTTTCGGGCACCGGGGCGCCGGGCTGGCGGGTGCGCGGCTTCGCCAAGATGCCGGGCTTCGACAGTTCCCGCGTGGTGGTGGAACCCGATGGCAAGGTCACCGTCTATGTCAGCCAGGCCGACGCCGGGCAGGGCCACTACACTACCTTCGCCCAGCTCGCTGCCGACCGGCTGGGCGTCGCCTGGGAGGACGTGACGGTGATTGAGGGCGACACGTCGAAGACGCCCTATGGCACGGGCACTTTCGCCAGCCGCGGCTCGGTCGTCGGCGGCGGCACCGTGATCCGCTGTAGCGAGAAGGTTGGCGTCAAGATCCGCCGCATCGCCGGCTACATGCTGAACGCCGACCCCGAGCGGCTGGTTCTGCGGAACGGCCGGGTGTTCGACCCCGACGACGCGGAGCGCAGCCTGACCCTGCGCGAGGTCGCCGAGACCGCCTATTCGATGAACAATTTCGGCTTGCCGCAGGGCGAGGAACATGGGCTGGAGGCGACCGACTACTACGATCCGCCGATGGTCACCATGGCCAACGGCACCCATGTCGTGCTGGTCGCCGTCGATCCTGAGGACGGACGGATCGAGATCGAACGCTACGCGGTGGTGCACGATTGCGGGCGGGTAATCAATCCCAAGATCGTGGAAGGCCAGGTGCATGGCGCGACGGTGCAGGGCATCGGCGAGGCGCTGATGGAGGAGATCGTCTATGACGCCGAGGGCCAGCACCTGAACGCCAACCTGCTCGACTACCTGCTGCCGACCGCAGTGGACGTTCCCGATCTGGAACTCGCGCATATCGAGACACCCAGCATCGACACGGTCGCGGGCATCAAGGGCGCGGCCGAGGGCGGGCTGACGGGCGCGGTGCCGGCGTTGGCCAACGCGGTTGGCGACGCGCTCTCCGGTCTTGGCGTCAACATCACGCGGGTGCCGCTCAGGCCATCCTATGTCTTCGAGCAGATCCGCAAGGCCCGCGCTGCCGGGGAGGGCAGGACATGATACTCGAAGGCGACACGCTCATACCGGCCGACCGCCGCACGGTCTGGAAGGCGCTCAACA
>JAYRTK010000004.1:0-30430 GCA_041919595.1 Lysobacteraceae bacterium | reverse complement strand
GACCTTCAGCGTCGGCGCCCACCAGGTCAACCCGAAGAGCGACAACGGCAGCCTTGCCGGTGGCGCGCTCGATGTCGAAGTCGACAGCAACGTCCGCCCGACCATCACCGCCGAATACTTCGTCCGCGACAACCTCGGCATCGAAGTGCTGGCCTCGCTGCCGTTCCAGCACGACATCAACATCAACGGTCTCGGCAATGTCGGTTCCACCAAGCACCTGCCGCCGACCGTCTCGCTGCAGTACCACTTCGGCGAAGGCAAGGTGAAGCCGTTCGTGGGTCTGGGCGTGAACTACACCCTGTTCTTCAGCGAAGACACCAACGGCGCGCTCGCCGGCAACGACCTGAAGCTGGACGACTCCTTCGGTCTGGCCGCGCATGCCGGCATCGACTTCAAGGTCGGCGAGAAGGGCGCGATCCGCGTCGACGCGCGCTGGATCGACATCGACACCGACGTCGAGCTGAACGGCACCGGCCTCGGCACCGTCAACATCGACCCGCTGGTCTACGGCGCCGCCTACGTCTTCCAGTTCTGATCCGGTGTTCTGATCCTGCGTTCCCATGCGTGACACCGCCCCGGCCGCGATGCGGTCGGGGCGGAACCATCAGGCTGCACCTGCGGGTCATGTCGGCTACTCTCCTCCGCATGACCCGTTTTTCTTTTCTGTTGCTGGCGGCGCTGCTGCCGATTCCCCTTCCCGTCCATGCCTGGGGCGCCACCGGCCACCGGCTCGTGGCCCATCTGGCGGCCACGGAATTGAATCCGCAGGCCCGCGCCGAAGTCGCGCGGCTGCTGCGGGGCGAAGCAGACCCCACCCTCGCCGGCGTCGCCAACTGGGCCGACGCGTTGCGCGACAGCCCGGTCGCCAACGACATCGACCTGGGCCAGCGTTCGTCGCGCTGGCATTACGTGAATCTCGCCCAGGACGACTGCGGCTATCGCAGGGTCGCGCACTGCCCCGATGGCGACTGCGTGATCGAGGCCATCCGTCGCCAGCGCGATCTGCTCGCCGATCGCCGCCAACCCGATGCGGTGCGCGCGCAGGCGCTGAAATTCCTGGTGCATTTCGTCGGCGACGCACACCAGCCGCTGCATGCGGGCGATGCCCGCGACAAGGGCGGCAACACCGTGCAGCTGCAGATCGACGGCAAGGGCAGCAATCTGCATCGGCTGTGGGACAGCGCGCTGATCGCTTCCGCCGACATCAACGAGACGGCGTATCTGCGCCATCTGCAGCGCATGCCGCTGCCGCCGGCCGCGCGGACCGGCACGGACGATCCCGCCGCATGGGCCGAAGCCTCCTGCCGGGTGGTGCTGCGCGACGGCTTCTATCCACCGCGGCCAAAACTCTCACCGACGTATTCCGCGCAGTGGCGACCCACTGCCGACGCCCAACTGCGCATCGCAGGGCACCGGTTGGCGATGCTGTTGAACGACGTGCTGTCGAACGGCAGGCCGTCGAAAGACGCCCGATAGCGCGGGCACGCATCATGACCCCTGACGTGCTGTGGTTGGCCATCCTGTTCCTGCTGGTGGCCACGCTCTACTCTTCCGTCGGCCATGCCGGCGCCAGCGGCTATCTCGCGGCGATGGCGTTGATCGGACTGGCGCCGGAACAGATGCGCCCGACCGCGCTGGCCCTGAATCTGCTGGTCGGCGGCATCGGCCTGCTCCGTTTCTGGCGTGGCGGCTTCGTGCGCTGGCGCAACATCCTGCCGTTCGTGATGGCGTCGGCCCCGGCCGCGTTCTTCTCAGCGCAGATCAAACTGCCGAAAGAGAGCTATTCGATGCTGCTGGCCGGCATCCTGCTGGTCGCGGCGGTGGGTGTGTTCCGTTCGGCCGGCCGCGCCGAAACCGACGATGCGCGCGCGCAGGGCCGACGCGTGCCCTGGATCGCCGGACTGCTCGCCGGCGGCGCCATCGGTACGCTGTCGGGACTCACCGGCACCGGCGGCGCCATCTTCCTCACACCGCTGCTGCTGTTCGCACACTGGATGCCCACCCGCGAAGCCAGCGGCACCTCGGTGGCCTTCGTCTGGATCAACTCGCTGACCGCGCTGGCCGGCCTTCTGCAATCCGAGCAGACGCTGCCGACGATGCTGCCGCTATGGCTGGGTGCGGTGGCCGTGGGTGCATTGATCGGCACCCAGCTCGGCCTGAAGTGGTTGCCGGTGCGCGGCCTGCGGCACGCGCTGGGCGTGGTGCTGCTGATCGCGGCAGGCAAACTGCTGATGGGCTGAAGGTGCGCGCGTCGCCCGATGCATGGGCGACGCGCGGATTCACGGCGCGACCGGTGCCGGAGTGGGCACGGGTGCGGGCATCGGTGCCGCTTCGGGCGCCGGCACGGCGCGGGCGGCCGCCGCTGCCTGTGCGGTGCGGGCACGATCCGCTGCCGACATCGCGCGCGGCGACAGCGGGGCCGGTGGCGCGGGCGGGGCCGCATGTGCGGGCGGCGACGGCGGTGCGGCAGGCGCGGGCGGCGCGATCGCATCCTGCGGCGAAGGCGGCGCGGGCGGCGCCGGAGGTGCGGGCGGCGGCGGCGGCGGCGGCGGCGGTGCATCGTCGACGCGCATCGCCAGTTCGATGCCTTCGAAGCGGCCGTCGGCATTCTCTTCGCCGATCTTCACCGCACCCGGCTCGTCGCGGGCCACGATCAGCCGCGGCTTGCCCACGGTGACGCCGTTGCGCTGCAGTGCGAGGGCGACGTCGAAACGATCGGGCCCCGCGCGGCGCACATCGCCGTCGACGCGGATCTCGTTGCCGCGGCCATCGCGATGCTTGAGATCGAAGCGCGAACCGAAACGACCACCGGCCTCGAAGCGCGCAGGCGGCTGGCCGTCGGTCTTGAGGTCGAGGACGATGTGGTAGTCGTCGCTCGTCGCGACAGGGGCTGCGACAGAAGCGACAGCGGGCGCAGCGGCGCGTGTCACCGCCCGTGCGGGCTGTGCCGACCACACCGCGAACCCGGCGCCGAGCGCCAGCGTCACCACCGAGGCGACGCCGATCCGCCGTACCCACACACGGGGCATGGGGGTTTTCAATTGCATGACTCTCTCCTTCAACGGATGTGAGAACCCCCAGTGGCAGCCCAGCGGCGCCTGCCGTTCGGCCATGAGGGTCTTGAGCATCGCTTCGCCGTACGCGCGTCGCGAATCGGGATGGGCCGCGATCACCGCCTGGTCGCAGGCGAGTTCCTGATCGTGGCGGAAGGATCGTGCGGCCAGCGGCAGCAGCGGGTTGAACCAGAACAGGCAGCGCAGCGCGGCCACGACGAAGTTCGCCAGAGGGTCGCCGCGCCGCTGGTGCTGGCGTTCGTGCGCGAGCATGAGATGGCGTTCGCGCGCGTCGTAACGCTGCGCGAAATCCCGGGGGAGCACGATCCGCGCACGCACGACCCCCAGCAACGCCGGCAGGCCGATGCTCGACTGCGCCAGCCACAGATCGTCGCGAAGCATGCGCAGTCGCCCGAGGCCGCGCTCGAAACGCCGCTGTTGCCTCCACAACCGCAGGGCCATCGCCAGGGCGCCGGACAACCACAGCAGGACCAGCAGGGTCGTCCACGACAGCGACATCAGACCCGGAGCGGCCGCCGACACCGGCGCATCGAGGCTGCCGACCAGCGGCGCCAACGCCGGTGGTGCCTGCGCGGTGGGCGGCGCGGCCGCCACTTCCACGGTCGGCGCCGGCACCAGGCTGGCGATCAACGCGAACGGCACCAGCGACCACGCGGCGTAGGCCACACCGGCACCGAACCAGCGCCGCAGCAGGCGCGGCAGGACCAGCAGCAACGCGGTGGCGATGCTGATCGCGAGCGTCGCGATCCAGAGCGTCTGCAGCGGCTCAGGGCCGATCATCGTCGCCGTCCAGACTGTCGACCAGCCGCCGCAGCTCGGCCAGATCGTCGGCGCCGAGTCTGCGGTGCTGGCTGAAATGCGCGACCAGCGGCGCGACACGGCCGTCGAACAGTCGTGCCAGCAGCGATTCGCTCTCGCCCATCACCCAGTCCTCGCGGCGCAGCTTCGGCGAATACAGATAGCGCCGGCCGTCCTTCGCCGCCTCGATCGCGCCCTTGTTGAGGAGGCGGTTGAGCAGGGTCTTCACCGTGGCGTCCTGCCATTGCTGGGCATCGGCCACGGCCGCGACCACCTCGTCCGCGGTCAGCGGGCTGCGCTGCCACAGGACTTCCATCACCACCGATTCGGCTTCGCTGATCTGCATGGGGATCGTTTATGCATGTAATCGAACAGAGATTACGCCTGTAAACGATGGAGTCAAGCCCAGCCACTGCCGTTCGTCGGAGGCCTGGCACGGCATCGCGCTCGATCTGCTCCGACAGTCGCCCGGTCCCCGGCGCGCTCAGACCCCGCGACGTTGCTCGCGGTATTCCTGCGGCCACAGATGGCGGGCGGAGCCCTCGTAGCGGAAGACCAGCAGATCGGTATGCACCGCCCAATCGACACTGGCGCGCCACGCGGCATCGGCGACCCTCGGGAGGTGGGTCCGATAGAACGCATCCTCGACCCGATCGATCGCGTAGGCGTTGAGATTCCGCTCGCGGCGCTCCAGCACGAAGCCCTGCTCCTGCAGGAACCGGTGCACGCCGAGATAACGCTCGCCGAGCCGGCGCGGCGCCAGCGAGAGGAACAGCCGCGCGCCGACCACCGGCAGCAACGCGGCCACGGCGACGTGCAACCACTGTTCGAGCCACGGCCCGTCGTCCACCGGATCGCAGTGCACCGTGTCGAATCGGCGTCGGAATTCCTCGCCCAGCGGTTTGCGCACATCGTGCTCCACCGGCGTCAGATCCAGTCGATGTTCCCCGGCGATCCGTCCGAGCAATCCCAGCACACGAACATCCACGTCCATCACCGTGACCGATCCGGCGATGGCGTTGGCGAGCAGCACCGAGGTCAGATCGTCGTCGCCGAGAAACAGCACCGAGCGACCGAGCGCGGGCAGATCGCGCAGCATCGCCTGCACCCGGCGCATCGAACTGTCGGTCGACGCCTGCAACTGGCCGAACTGCGCCTCCGGACGCAGGGCCGCGATCCATTCGCCCAGCCGTTCGTGCAGGTCGGCGCAACGCGGCGGAATCTCCGGGAACAGCGGCTCGCGCCAGTCCAGCGTCCCGGCGTCGCTCACGGCGACGATCCCGTGGCGGGCGAGGATCTCCAGCAACGAGAGCCCCAGATGCACCGTGCCGGCCTCGCGCAATACATCCTCGACCCGTGACGCCGCACGGAGCCGCCAGAGCAACTCCTGGAACGCCAGCGGCGAGAGGCCATGCTGGCGCGACCACAACGGCGTCCACACCTGTTCGGGCGGGCGATGCGCGGCCTCGACCAGTTCGCGTTCCACCGCCGCATCCTGTTCGCACAGCTCGCGATAGAGCGCCTGGTACGCAATCATGACGAGCGCGCGTCGGCGATGCCGGCGGTTGCGCCGCGGGGCGCGATCACGCCGAGCCGTTCCCATGCGACCGCGATGCGCTCCAAGGTCTCGCCCAGTTGCCGGAGCACGACCGGATGTCTGACCCGATCCCCGGGATCACGGTAAACGCGATCCTGGGTCTGCAACCAGCCCTGGCGATCGGGCACCGCGAACAGCGACATGCCCAACCGTTCGGCGTGCGCCGCGATCAGCGGCAGCTTGGAACCGGCACGACGCTCGGCGAGCACCACGATCCCGGCGTAGTGCTCACGATGGGTGTCGAGATAACGACCGAGACGTTGATCGAACAGCCGATGGAATTCCTCGGTCACTTCGGCCGGTTCGGGCCCGTCCAGGCCGATCCAGTCGTAGGTGCAGAAGATCGGGTTCATCTGCAACTCGGCGGGAATCAACCCGACGTTCGAGACCACCACGCGATGCGCGAACGGATAGGGCCGGCATACTTCGACCACCGGTTGAAGGGTCGCGCTCATGTCGTAGGGTTTGCCCCAGGAGCACTGGTGGAGGACCAGCAGACGCATCTGCTCCGGCGGGGTGTAGTGGTCGATCAGAAACCGCTGCCAGATCTCGGCCTCGGCGATCCGCAGATTCTCCAGCGTCGCGCCGCGCCGGAAACACCCCGGTTCGCCGCCGGGCAGATCGAGCAGGACGTATTCGGGATAACCGGGATAGGGGCGCGGATTGAACGCCCGAATCTGCTCCTGGGTGCAGTTTCTCAGTCTCATGGCAGCCTGGTGGTGATTCGCAGGGTGATCTGACGGTGGACGACGTGCCGGGGCTCAGGCCATTGCGGGCGCAGCATCAGCGGCATCCGTTCGAGCACCTCGCGATCGGCGCGTGCGGAGAACGGTTCGACCAGCGGCACCATTTCGATGGTCTCGATCAGTTGCGTCCGGGTGAGGTAGTCGATGCCCTCGATCACCTCCAGACGCAGGGTCGCAAGCCCGGCCTCGCGCAGCGCCGCCTCGCGGCGATCGAACCAGCCGCGAACGTCGTCGGGAACGTATTCGCAGGTGTAGCGGTCGCCGAAAGCCACGGCGATTTCCGCGCTGTCGACCGGTCCCAGGCCGTACTCGATGAAATGCCCGCCGACCACCAGCACCCGCGCCAGTTCATGCGGCGAATACTCGGCCAGGCGACTGAGCGCGATCTCCACCGAACCTGCCTCCAGCGGAAGGCTCGCCGCATCGCCGCGGACCCAGTCCACGCCCGCCGACGCGGGGATGCCAGCGTGCGCGATCGCGAGCATCGCCGCGGACGGGTCGATGCCGACCATCCGCCGCGGCCGGACCTGCGCACGTTCGGCCACCCGGCCCAGGATATGCCCGGTGCCGCAGCCGATATCGACCAGGCAACTCGCGGGCGTGATCAGCGGCAGGATCGCATCGAAGTAGGCCGCATCCGCATCGGGCCCCTCGAAGATCTCCTCCCACATCCGGATCGCCTGATCGCGAAGCTCCGCCTGGCGCGTCGAATCCCCGGTCACCTCGCCTCCGCTCCCGCGCGCGCGATCAGCACCAATTGGTCGGTAGGGGCCGATACCGGCTCCCCGCGAAAACCGCCGTTCATCTCCAGCAGATCGAAACCGGCACGCTCGATCATCGCGCACATCTGTTCGGCGGTCGGGAAGGTCTGCAGGAAATCGTAGCGCAACCGGTCGGTCGGGCGACCGTGTTCGTCGCTCATCTCGAAATAGGAGCGGGTCTCGGTCACTTCCGTGGCGGCATCGTATTCGACCTCGTCCCAGCTGCGGATCCGTGTCCAGCGCGGGGTCAGCGCGGCGCCGGAGTAAACGCCGTAGTCGCGTCGGAAGCTGCGCCGCGCCGCATCCTCGGGCATTCGCGCGATATCCAGCGCCAGGATGCCGTCATCGCAGGTATGCGCACGCAGCGCGGCGAGCGTCGCGGCATAGGCCTCGGCGGTGAGACAGTGCTGCAGCGTCCCGCCGGTGACCAGCACCACCGGGAAGCGACGTCCGAGCGCGAGCGCGCTCTGATCAGCCACCTGCATCTCGAGCCGCGCGCGGATCCCGTCGGGAAGCTGGCTGGCCTTGGCCTCGAGTACCGAGAGCATCGCCCGCGAAGCGTCGACCGCGAGCACCCGGCAACCGGCGGCGGCCAGGACCAGGGACAGCCGACCGGTTCCCGCGCCGACCTCCAGGATCGGTTCGTCGGCTCCCCGCGCCAGCGCCAGATCGCGGTAGAACCGGTTCATTCCCGGGGGATCGGGAATCAGGAAGTCGTACAGCAGCGCAAGCGACTGGTATTGGTCCGGCGGGGTCATCGCACCTGATCCTTGGAGACGACGAAACGATCGATCACGAGCAGATCGACCTCGGAAGCGGCGAACGAGCGTACCGCGTCGGCGGGCGAACAGACGATCGGCTCGGCACCGATGTTGAAGGACGTGTTGAGCGTCATCGGCAGTCCGGTCTCGGCCTCGAAAGCATCGAGCATGGCCCACAGCGCCGGGGTGACGTCCGCCGACACCGTCTGCAGGCGCGCGGTGCCATCGTGATGAACGACACCGGGCGCGTCGCGCCGGGTCCGTTCGGTCGCCTCGGCGCTGAAACTCATGAAGGGAGAGTCGGCCTGCTCGAAGAACGATTCGGCGGCTTCGGCCTTCACGCACGGCGCCAACGGCCGCCATGGTTCGCGCGCCTTGATGCGGTTGACCCGATCGCGCACCTCGACCGAGCGCGGATCGGCCAGCAGGCTGCGGTGGCCGAGCGCGCGCGGGCCGAATTCCATGCCGCCGTGCATCCAGGCCACGACCTTGCCCGATGCGATCGAACCGGCGATGAAGGCCTCGGGTTGCGACAACTCGCGCAAGGGCATGCCGAAACGGGTCAATTCGGAATGGACGAGTGCGGTCGGGAAATCCGGGCCCGCGTACGCGCGTGCGCGCGGGATGCGGACGTCCACGCCGGCCGCCATCAGCACCGCGCATGCGGCACCGATGCTGACCCCGGCATCTCCCGGCGCGGAGGGCACGAACACCCCCTCGCAGCCCTGCAATTTCGCGACCCGCTGATTGGCGGGGCAGTTGAGCGCCACGCCACCGGTCAGCACCAACTGCCCGAGCCCGGTCGTCTCCAACGCCATCGCCGCCAGACGGCACATCTGCCGCTCGATCCACTGCTGACCCGAGGCCGCCATGTCCATCTGGACCGGCGAGAGATCCAACTGCGGACGACCGCAGGCGCGGCCGGGCTCGAACACCCGGCGCGAGGAGAAACCAGCGTGTCCGGTGATGACCTCGAACCGTTGCCGCCACAGCTTCAGGACATCGGCTTCCTTGCCGCTGCGCAGCGGGTCGGGAGCCTCCCGATCCAGATCGACATCCGGCCCCAGCGTGTAACGCGGCGTGCCGTAGGCGGCCAGCCCCATCAGCCGCCCCTCCTGGAACGCACCGAACCCCAGATGCGCGGTCAGGGCCTGGTAGAAGATTCCGAGCGACTCGCCGAAGGGATAGGAACGCAACACGCGCACGCCGTGCGCGCGATCGCCCAGCGCCACCGAAGTGGATGCGTATTCGCCCGAGCCGTCCACGACCAGGATCGCCCCGCGCTCGAACGGCGAGGCGGCGAACGCGCCGGCGGCGTGCGCCAGATGGTGCTCGACCGAATGCACCGCGATCTTGCGCTCCAGCCGCTCGGGGAACAGGGTCGGCGGGAGGTAGAAATCCAGCGCGACCGCATCGGGCAAGCGGGTCGCACCGGTCGAGGATTGGCGCAGGAGCATGCCGATGTCCCAGCCCACCGCCAGTTGATCCAGTTCGCCGGCGGTGATGCCCGCGGCCTGCAGGCAGAACTCGATGGCGCGGATCGGCAACTGATCGAAAGCGTGCTTCCGACGCGAGAACCGCTCCTCCTCCGCGGCGGCGATCAGTTCGCCATTGCGGAAGATCGCCGCGGACGGGTCGTGCACACCGTTGACCCAGCCGTTCACGCCAAGGGTATACATGCGTCCTTTCTCTCCTGTTGTCCCGGCAGCCCGGGCGTCGCGAACGCCTCGCAAAAGCCGTGGCCGCGAGCGGACATGCAGGCTCGGTAGGCGTTGAGCCCGAGCGCCGCACCGGCGTAATCGCGGATCGCCATCTGCGAACGATAGCCGGCGATCGCCGTCCGCTTGCGTTCCGCGAACGCGGTGATGTCGACCAGAAGATCCGGGCGCTGAAGCGGAGTCCAGACCTCGTATTCCCACAACGTCGGCACCGGCCGCGCATCGCAACGATGCGCCATCCACAATGCGGCGCGGATCAGACGGTTCAGCATCCTGTGATCGGGATCGTCTTCGGTGCCGTGCGGCACCAGCACCAGATCCGGCGCCAGCGTGCGCAGCGAGGCGTACAGCCGGGAGACGAGGGCCGGATCCTCCGGCACCTGCTGCTCCGGATAGTCCAGGAACTCGGTCGCGCCGATGCCGAGGCCGGACGCGGCGTATTGGTATTCGCGCAGACGCTCGGCGCCTTCGGAAGGCACGGTGATCAGGATCGCGCTCAGCCGCCAACCGGCGGCACCCAGGCGGCACAGCGTACCGCCGCAACCAATCGACTCGTCGTCCGCATGCGGAGCGATCACCAGCGCGTGTCCCGCGATCTCCGTCATCCGCGTCGCTCGCTCCGGAACCCGAGACGATACGCCTGCATCCACAACATCGCGTAGAGCGACGCGGCGGTGCCCTTGGCGCTGCGCACCAGCCGAAAATGACGGGAATCCGTGCGCAGCCGATCGCGCCACGAGCGGCGTTGCGGCGCCGGAAAGACCTCCTTGCGCTCGCCCATGGCATAGCCGGTGCCGTAGCGGTATGCCGAACGCAGATCCTGCAGGAGCGTGAGCGGCGGATGCACGATCACGGCATCGGGCGAATGTGCGATGCGAATGCCGCGCGCCTTGACCCGACGATCGAAATCCAGATCTTCGGACCAGGCCAAGTCCTCGTCGAAGTAATGGCCCAGCAGCAGTTTGAGCGCGGCTCGCGACAGCGCCAGTGGCGGGCTGAACGCACTGAGGTGATCGGAGGTATGGAAGGTGCGATAGGCCGCGATCGCGCCGGAGATCGGGCCGCGACTGCGCGAGAACACCGTCCGGCCCTTGGACAGCACTGCCGATTCCAGCCCGCGGCGCAGTTTTTCGATCGTCCCCGGCTGGAACACGCAATCGGAGTCCATCAGCAGCGCGTACTCGGTGCGGCAGGCTTCCAGCCCGAGATTGTAGGCATGCCCGAGGCCAGCCCGGGGCGTGACCACGAGCTGCGCCCGCGGACACGCCACCCGCACCCAGGCCTGGAATTCGGGGGAAGCGCCATTGAGAACCAGCAACACCGGACAGTCGACGTCCATCGATGCGATGCAACGCACGACACGGCGGTCGTCGCGCACCGGAATCAGGATCGTGAGGTCATCCAGACGCATGCCCGCGCCTCCCCGACCGCGCGTCCGGACCGCGTTCTACAGCATCTCGCTCTTGGACTGCAGCGAGATGGCATCGCTCAGACCTTCGGCGCTGTCGATCGCTTCCAGGGTCTCGGCGCTCAGGGTCTTCAACGCGAGGACGGCGATCCGCTGCTCAATCGCCTGCCTCAGTTCCAACGCGTCGCTCAACGACAGGCTGCCGACCTCGGCCAGCAGATTCTTGACGGACTCGCTCATAAACGTCTCCTTGTTTGAGAGGGATTGCCTACGGAACGACCGAGACCGCACATCGCCCGGATACGTGTCTCCCGACGGACCCCACGCTCGCATCCCGTGCATGCCGGGATCGCGGACGCGCCGCGAGCCTCGCGCACCATCGCCCTGGCGACTCTCCGGAGGTGTCCGGGAGGCCGCTGCCAGGCGCGCGTGGGTCGCGTGAGCGCGACTTTCGACAGGGTGACGAGCGGGCACCTGCTCCTTCGGCCGTGGATGCCGCGCCTGCGGCATTCCCGTTCGACTCTAGCACAAGCCCCCGGCCCCAGAACGTCGGCGCAATGGCCCATACCCGACCGCCCGTCGGGTCCGTACATCACCGGAGTGCGCCCCGCGAAGCGGGTCGAGACACCGGCCGCGATCTTCGCGATGATGGCGTCATGACCGCACCGACGCGCACCCTGCCCCATCGACTCGACAGCCTCGACGACGCCGTCGAAACCCTCCTCGCCAGCATCGATGGCCCGCTGCACGTGGCCGCGCCGCTGGGCATCGGCAAACCGCACCGCCTGCTCAACGCCCTGTACGCGCGGATCGAACGCGACCCGTCGCGCGCACTGCATCTATACACGGCGCTGTCGCTGGATCCACCGGTCGCGGCGAACGATCTGCAGCGGCGTTTCGTCGAACCGTTCGTCTCGCGGCATTTCGGCGACGACTATCCGCGGCTGAAATACGTCGAGGCGATGAAACGCGACGCGTTGCCGGCGCACATCGAGGTCGAGGAGTTCTACCTGCAGTCCGGCGCGCTGCTGCGCTCGCGCCAGGCGCAGCGCCGCTACGCCAGCCTCAACTACACCCATGTCGCACGCGCGATCGCCGAGCGCGGCACGAACTGCCTGGTGCAGAAGGTCGCGGCCAACGCCGACGGCTCGCGGCTGTCGCTGTCGTCGAACACAGACCTGACCTTCGACGCGATCGACGCGATCCTGGCCCTCGGGCGGCCGCGGCCGCTGATGATCGCCGAGATCGATCCGGAACTGCCCTGGCTGGAGAACGGCGCCGCGGTCGACGCGTCGTTCTTCGATCTCGTGATCGCGCCGCCGGGGCCGTATCCGAAACTGTTCGCGCTGCCGAGGCAACCGGTGGCCGACGCCGAATTCGCGATCGGCTTCTACGCCAGCGCGCTGGTCCGCGACGGCGGCACCCTGCAGATCGGCATCGGCGCGCTGGCCGATGCGCTGTGCCACGCGCTGGTGCTGCGCCACACCGACAACGCCGCGTACCGGCGGGTGCTGCGCGCGCTGGATCCGGACATCGAACGCCATCCGGCGGTGCTCGCCTGCGGTGGTCTCGATCCGTTCGAGCAGGGGCTGTACGGCTGCAGCGAGATGATCAACGAGGGTTTCCGCCGGCTGGTGCAGACCGGCGTGATCCGCCGCAGGGTCGTCGACGACGAAGCCTTGATGCGACGGATGCTCGACGGCAGCGCCAGCGAAGCCGATCGCGAGCGGATCGAACGCGAAGGCGAATTCCTGCATGGCGCGTTCTATCTCGGTTCGCACGAGTTCTACGACTGGCTGCGCGGTCTCGACGCCGCCGGGCAGCGCGCCATCGGCATGCGCCGGGTCAGCGAAGTCAACGAACTCTACGGCGGCCGCGAGAGCCTCGAACGCGTGCAGCGCCACGATTCGCGCTTCTTCAACACCTGCATGATGGCGACCGCGCTGGGCGCGGCGGTGTCGGACGGGTTGGCCGACGGCCGCCTGGTCTCGGGCGTGGGCGGGCAGTACAACTTCGTGGCGATGGCGCATGCGCTGACCGGCGCGCGCTCGGTGCTGATGCTGCGCGCGACCCGCGAGGAACCCAGCCAACCGGCGATCTCCAGCGTGGTCTGGAATTACGGCCACTGCACCATTCCGCGTCATCTGCGCGATCTGTACGTCAGCGAGTACGGCATCGCCGACGTCCGGACCGCCTGCGACGAGGACTGCATCGCGACCATGGCCGGCATCGCCGACGCGCGCTTCCAGCATGGTCTGCTGACGACGGCGAACGTCTCCGGCAAGCTCGGCGAGGAACGGCTGCGACAGCGGTTGTCCGGGCGCAACACCCCCGAGCGTCTGCGCGAAACGCTGGCGCCCTTCCGCGCCGACGGCACCCTGACCGACTATCCGCTGGGCAGCGATTTCACGCCGGTCGAACAGCGTCTGGTGAAAGCGCTGACCTGGCTGAAGGGTGCGACCGCCTCGCGCGCCGGGATGGTGCGGGCGGCCGTCCGTGCCCTGCTCGCGCCGGCCGCGAGCACCGCGGACGATCTCGCGGCGCTCGCGCGGATGGGCTATGCGACGCCCTCCGGACTGACCGAGCGCCTCTACGCGAAGATGCTGACGCTGGCGCTGCGCGAAACCGCGGCCGCCTGACAGCGGTCAGGGATGGTCCCCCGGTCTACCAGCCGCCACCACCACCGCCATCCGCCATTTTCTTCGGCCTGGGCGTCTTCGACGTGCGATTGGCATCGTTGGGATCGGTGATGGCGGAGGGCTCCGCCGGGTGGCAGGGCTCGATCACCACCGCGTCGCGGTACGTCGATGCCTGCGCGAGGCAGTCCTCCTCGCTGGTGGCCACGATCCGGACGGTATAGGCCTCCAGCGCCTCCTCCACATCCAGCACGGCGACCCAGCCATCCGCGGCGGAGGCAGCGCCTGCAGCGGCGATCAGCGCAGCCAGCGCCCAGGCCATCGGTTTCGATCGAATGACATGCATCTTGAAGATCTCCCTGGTGAATGGGCGAAAACAGCGAGCGCGGTTGGGCAGCCGAACGCTGGTGCGCCGTCCATGCCCCTGCCTGCGGTGTCGATCAACCGCCGCCGACATGGCCGAGCCCAGCACCCGCGCCCGCACCCGTGCCGACACCATCGCTCCTTGGCGGCCGGGTACCCGTCCGTCGTCGCGCATGGTCCTTGTCGTCGGTGATCGCAGCGGCGGTCGACACCGGATGGCAGGGTTCGATCACGACGACATCGCGATACGACGACAATGCTGCGAGGCAATCCGTTTCGGAACCGGCGACGATGGGCATCCTCTGCGGGTCGAGTCCGCCGTCGTCGAGCGCGATCAGCGCGGCCCATTGCGGCGTGGTCGCGACCGCCGGCAGGGCGACCGCGGCGGATGTCGCTGAACAAGGCGGAATGCCCGGGCTGTCGCGATCCACGGCCGGCGCCGCGGGGATCGGCGATGCCCGGGGCATCGATCGCCACGCTTCGATCACGGGCGCATCACGATGCTGAAGCGGAGAAGTGCCGCGTCCTTGCGGCAGAGATCGTTCCTGGAACGGCGGCCGCCGCGGCTCAGCGCTTGTCCTTCTTGCGCAGCGGATCGGTGATCGCCGCCCTGGCGATGGCCTGCAGGGTCGATTCGAACTCGGCGGCGCGATAGGCGCTGCGGGCAAGGGCGACTTCCTTCAGCAGCAGACGGGCGACATCCAGCGATTCGCCGGGCGAATCCGCCAGCACCGCCACGGTGAACGGCGCCGCTTCCAGTTCCGGCAGACCCCCGTCGTGGAAGCCCCAGCGCGGCATGCACGGATCGATGCTTTCGATCGCGTAACCCTGGTTGTTCACCGCGTTGTCGATCGCCGCATCCAGCGCGGCTTCGCATTCGGTGGCGTTGGTATAGGGACCGACAGTCAGTCCGGCCGAGCTGCCGGCGAATTCGGCGGAGCCGTAATACACCAGCACGCCCTGAGGCACCTGTTCGGCGCGGGCGGTTCCGGTGACGGTGGCGATCAGCAGGGTCAAGGCGCAGGTTGCAATCAGGGATTTCATTGAATCTCCGTACGTTGGAGGCGGATGGAAGGGATTGCGGGAACGTCGAGGGCGCTCCGCCGCTGGACGCTGCGTGCCCACACGTCCAGAGAGACATGGCGACCACGGTCTTTCCGGACGTGCCGGGAAGGCGGGGCCGTGCCCGACGCGCGGCCGGCCGCATCCGTATGGCCGACCGCGGCGCGGGCACGGTGAACAGATCTCAGCCGGCGTTCCCGGCGTCGGAGCGACACCGGGCGGACGCCGTCATCGGCATCACCGGGTCGCGTCCTTGTCGTAGTCCTCGCCCTCGCCCGGATCCACGATCCGCACCAGCCCGCCGATCGTCGCCTCGTAGGCATCGGCGCGATGGGCCTCGCGAAGGCGTCGCACTTCGTCCAGCAGCGTGCCGGCCACGTCGCCGGATTCGCGCGGCGTGCCGGCGGATACCTTCAGCTCGAACCAGACATGCATCACGCCGGAGAACGGCGGCGTGTACGAGCACGGGTGGATGGACGTCACGGTGTAGCCGAAGTTGTTGACCGCGTTGTTGATCGCGGCCTGCAGCGCGTTGTTGCACGCGGCCCAGGTCGCGTAGGGGCCGACCACCGACCCGGCGCCATTGGCGTAATCGGCGGTGCCGAAATAACCGCCGCCGCTGCCGACGACGGGCGCCGCCTGGGCGGCGCCGATCGAGGCGAGCGCCAGACCGAGCCCCAGACCGAGGGTGTGAACGATGCGCATGCAGGAAACTCCTCTGTTGATCGTACGCGGCGGTGGCCTGTCGCCAGCCCGCCGTCCCCGTCCGCGACGGAGTGCCGCCACGCTAGGCCGCACCCTGCGTCGGGGACAGTGCGAAGCCGGGATCATCCCGGGAAGGATCGGGAACACGACCGCTGTACCGCGACCGGACATCCGGCCGTCGCGATCGCGGGACCCGCGATCGCGCATCGCAGGATCAATCACTTGCGCGCATTCCTGCCCGTTTTCTACCCCGGAAAGGGTTGGATGACGGCGGGGCGGCGCGACTAGACTGGTCGTACCTCCAGATCGGCCAGCACACGATGCCGCGAATCCGTCGCCCCCTTCTTCTGGCGCTCGGCCTGACCGCCGCGACCTGCACGTCCGCTCACGACACGCTGCCGGCCGAATGGTGCCTGGCGCCCAATACGTCCCCGACATCGGTGGGTGGCTTCCGGTTCACGCCGGCGCAATTGGCGGCCTACCGCGAGGCGCACGAAGAGGAGTCCGGGGTGATCGACGGAACCCAGTGCAATACGCTGAAGACCTGCGGAATCGTCGACGACTGGTACTGGGCCGATCGCATGGCCCACGATTATTGCGACGGCGGCCTCGACACCGCGCTCCCGCGCGGCGCCCCCCTGGCGCAGGCGCCGATGCCGTTCATCCACCTGCCGACCGACTTCAACCTCCGCGGCCATCACACGGAATACCGGTTCTCCGACGGCGATCTGGTCGGCGTCTGCGTGGCCTGCCCCGTGGTTCTGCGAGAGGTCGACGCCGAAGCGTCGAAGCGCACCCGCTGATCCACGCTGCTCGTATCGGCACCGCTCGCGTCGGCAGCGCTCACATCGGCGCCGCGCACACCCGCACGGCTTACACCAGCGCGCTGCGCCGGGTGTAGGCCAGCACGGCATCGACCCGGCGCTGGAGCTCCTCGCGGGCCGGCGCCTCCATCCCGGACTGCCCCAGCACGAAATACGCCGAGCGCAGCACGTCGCGCCAGCGCGGGTTGTGCGGCAGCTTCGACAGCGCGAGATAGCGCTCCATCGCGCGCACCCGCAGACGGCCGTCGTCGACGGTGACCCGCCAGATCCGGCTCTTCTCGGCCAGTTCCAGCCGACTGGTGCCGGTGGTGCGCTCCCAGGTATCGACCACCGCGAGCATCAGTTCGACCAGCGCGCGACGGAATTCCTCGCGCATGGCGGTGCCGGACACCTCGCCGGCCGCGGACGCGGGCTCGGCGTCGGTCGCGGCCTCGGTCCGCGGATGCAGGCCGAGCACGATCAAGCCATCGCCCCGCTCCCACTGCGCCAGTCGCGCCAACAGCGGCGTGCCATCGCGTGCGACCAGAGCGATCTCCTGCGCGGCGCTGTCCTCCATCCGCACCAGCGCCGAGGCCAGCGCCTCACGGTCCGCCTCGGCCAGATGCTCGGCGATCGGGCGTCCCACCGGCGGCTCGTCGCCGGCGCCAAGCAGGCGGCAGGCAGCGCGATTCGCAGCCAACACCTGACCATCGCCATCGAGCAGACAGAGCGCGTCCTCGCGGCTGTCGAACAGCGCCTGCAGCAGACTGCGATCCTCGGCCAGGGCGTCGGCCTCGCGGCGATACCGCGCCAGTTCCTCTTCCTGGCGGACGCGGCGGGCCTCTTCGCGCAGACGCTCGTGCTGGCGTCGGCGTTGCTGGAACAGCCAGAGCGCCAGCACCACGACGATGCCGATCGCGATGGTCAGCCCCAGCAACAGGGTGCGCTGGCGCAACTCGGCGCGACGCAGCCGGTTCTCGGCCTCCAGCGCGGCGATCGTGCGGTCGCGCTCCGCGGTCTCGAAGCGGGTGCGCAGCCAGTCGAGCTGACGGTCGTTCTGCGCATGCGCGACCGCCAGCGCGCGCGCATGCGCATCGCGCAGCGCACGCAGCGCGCCCCCGCGATCGCCGGCGGCTTCGCGGACCGCCGCCAGTTCCTGCAGCAGCGGCGCGCGTTCGGCATCGGTCTCGGACAGGTCCGCGAGGACATCCTGCAACCGGCCCTCGGCCGCCGCGAGATGCCCCGACAGGCGCTCGGTACGCGCGACCTGCAACTGCAGCGAGGCCGGCATCGTCAGCGGCGCCCCGCCCCGGCGCGCGGCGGCCACCGCCTGCGCCGACGCCGCCCAGCGACGCGCCGCGTCGAGTTCGCCGATCGCCAGCGCGACCCCGATCAGCCCGCCGTAGGCGCGCAGTTCGTAGGCGCGATTGCCTTCGGCGCGATAGGTCGCCAGCGCTTCCTCCAGCCAGCGGGTCGCCTGCGGGGCATCGCCGAGACCGAGACTCAGCTCGCTCATGCTTTCGAGCACGTGCGCGACCTCGGTGCGCTCGCCCTGTTGGCGGAACGCGGCCAACGCATCGCGATAGAACCGCATGGCTTCTTCGGGCTCGCCCAGATCGCGGTAGACGTCGGCCAGGTTGTTCAGCACCGCACCGCCGACCTCGCCGGCTTCGCGCTGCATCGCCAGGCTCGCGGTCAGCGCACGGTGCGCGCCGCGGAAATCGCCCAGTCGACGCAGCGAAGTGCCGATGTTCTTGAGATCGCGGGCGATGGCGACGCGATCTTCGCGTCCGCTGGACAGCTGCAGCGCGCACTCGAATCGCGAGAGCGCTTCGGGAATGCGTTCGAGCCGGTAGGCGAGCACACCATGCCGACGCACCCATTCGTAACGCAGCGCATCGTCGTCGAGATCGGCCAGCGTGACCGCGGCGCAATCGAGCGCGGTGTCGGCGGCCTCGAAATCTCCGGCCTTGATCCGCATGTCCGCTTCCGCGAACAGGGCCTTCGGATCGGTCGCGTCGAACCGATGCCGGCAGCCGGCCATCTCCGGCAGGGCGCGGGGATCGATATCGCCGCACCCCGGTCCCGGCGCGGCGTCCACCGCCGCGACCACCCCCAGGAGCATCGCCGCCAGCCGGATCCGGCACGCACGACCGTCGAACTTGCCCTGCGCCACCGGCTCGTCTCTCCTCCGCACCGGACCCGATGTCCGATCCGCATGCATGCTAGCACCGAAGCCGCGACAACCCGGACAGGCCACCGGCGGCGTCGCCCGGATGGCCTCGGGGACCGCCGGCGCGGCGGATTCAGTCGAGCGCGCGCGCCGCCGCGACCGCGGCGTCGACGGTGATGCCGAAATGCGGATAGAGCTTTTCGGCCGGCGCCGAAGCGCCGTAGCTGTCGATGCCGATCACCGCGCCGTCCAGACCGACGTACTTGCGCCAGAAATCGCGCACGCCGGCCTCGATCGCCACGCGTCGACGACAGGCCTTCGGCAGCACCGATTCGCGATAGGCCGCGTCCTGGCGATCGAAGACGTCGGTCGACGGCATCGACACCACGCGGGCGGTGTCGCCGAACGATTCCGCCGCCTGCATCGCGAGGCCGATTTCGGAGCCGGTGGCGATGAAGATGACCTCCGGTGCGCCGACGCTGTCCTTCAGCACGTAGCCGCCGCGGCGGATGTCGGCGACCTGGGCCTCCGTGCGCGCCTGGTGCGGCAGGTTCTGGCGCGAGAAGATCAGGCACGACGGACCGTCGCGGCGCTCGATCGCCGCGCGCCACGCCACCGCCGATTCCACCGCGTCGCAGGGACGCCACACGTCGTTGTCGGGGATGTAGCGCAGCGACGCGAGATGTTCGACCGGCTGATGGGTCGGGCCGTCCTCGCCGAGGCCGATCGAATCGTGGGTGTAGACGTGGATGGCCTGCGCGCCCATCAGCGCGCTCATCCGCACCGCGTTGCGGGCGTAATCGCTGAAGACCAGGAAGGTCGCGTCGTACGGCAGGAACCCGCCGTGCAGCGCGAGGCCGTTGCTGATCGCGGTCATCGCGAATTCGCGCACGCCGTAATACACGTAGTTCGCGTCCGGATCGCTGCCGGCGACCGACTTGCTGCCCTTCCACAGGGTCAGGTTGGAATGCGCGAGATCGGCGGAACCGCCGACCAGTTCGGGCAGATGCGGCGCGAACGCTTCGATCGCCATCTGCGAGGCCTTGCGCGACGCGACCACCGGGCCTTCGGCCTGCAGCTTCGCGATGTAGGCGTCGGCGATGCCGGCGAAGGTCTCCGGCAGTTCGCCACGGATGCGGCGCTCAAGCTCCGCGGCCTCCGCCGGATATTGCGCCGCATAGGTCTCGTAGACGTGCCCCCAGCGCGTTTCGCGATTGTGGCCGGCGCTGCGCGCGTCCCAGGCCTCGGCGATGGCGTGCGGGATCTCGAACGGCGCGTGCTCCCAGTTCAGCGCGGCGCGGGTCGCGGCCACCTCGTCCTTGCCCAGCGGCGCACCGTGGGAGGATTCCTTGCCCGCCTTCGCCGGCGAACCGAAGCCGATCGTGGTCCGGCAGCAGATCAGCACCGGCTTGTCGGTCGACTTCTGCGCGGTCTCGATCGCGGTGCGGATTTCGTCGGCGTCATGGCCGTTCACGCCACGGATCACCTGCCAGCCATAGGCCTCGAACCGCGCCGGGGTGTCGTCGGTGAACCAGCCCTGCACCTGGCCGTCGATCGAGATGTTGTTGTCGTCCCAGAACGCGACCAGCTTGTTCAGGCCCCAGGTGCCGGCCAGCGACGCGGCCTCGTGCGAGATGCCCTCCATCAGGCAGCCGTCGCCCATGAACACCCAGGTGCGGTGATCCACGATCGGCAGCCCGGGACGGTTGAAGCGCTGCGCCAGCAGCTTCTCGGCGAGCGCGAAGCCGACCGCATTGGCGAACCCCTGCCCCAGCGGACCGGTGGTGGTCTCCACGCCCGGGGTCATGTGGTTCTCGGGGTGCCCGGCGGTCTTCGAGCCGAGCTGGCGGAAATGCTTCAGCTCGTCGATCGGCAGGTCGTAGCCGGACAGGTGCAGCAGCGCGTACTGCAGCATCGAGCCGTGGCCGTTGGACAGGATGAAACGGTCACGGTTGAACCACTTCGGGTTGCCCGGGTTGTGGCTCAGATAGTCGTTCCAGAGCACCTCGGCGATGTCGGCCATGCCCATGGGCATGCCGGGATGGCCGGAATTGGCGGCCTGGACCGCGTCGATGGCGAGGAAACGGATGGCGTTGGCGAGATCGCGGCGGCTGGGCGTCGTCATGGGAGTCGGGACGGAGGTCGGCGGCGCCCGGCGGACTGCGGGCCGCGCATTGTCCCATCCCGAGGGGGCGGCTGTCCCGGGCCGAACCGCCCGGAAGCCGGCGCCCCGGCCATCCGGCCCGCACCGTGGCGGGCCGTGCCTGCAAACGGGCGGTTACGGATTCCGCGCCGCGTCGATCACGCCGCACATCGACGCCTTCTGGAAGTCGGCGCTGGTGTTGTAGCCGCTGGGCGTGGTCTTGACGACGGTGACCTTGACGTCCTTGCCCTGCGCTTCGATCACCACGTTCCAGGGCAGGCTCGCGGTGCCGCCGCCGAGGATCGCGCCGGCATTGGGCTGCATGAACGAGATCGTGCCGGACTTCACGTCGCTGGACGAGACCTGCAGACCGGCCTTCACGCCTTCGGACTGGATGCGCTTGAACGCGGTGGCCACCGACACGCCGGGCACGACGTCCCAGGTGCTGAAACGGCGGCCGGTCATGAACTTGCCGTCCTGCGTGTAGTTGGTTTCGCAGGGCTTCTTGCCGCCTGCCGTCGCGGTGCCGGCGGCGATCAGCAACAGCGCCGCACCCGCGAGTGTCTTGGTCGTGTATCTCATGTCCGTGAGCCTCCGCATCGCCCGATGATCCGTGTTCGTATTTGCGCCGCGTCCATGCGGACGGCGGCGATGATGGTCCGGCGCGCATGCCGCGATGCCGGACGGATCGATTCTGGCAGCGGCGCGCGACCGTCACAAGCGCGACGATCGATGCGCGCTGCGACGGCGATCACGCCTCGCGCGATGTCGATGCGGGATCGACCGCATCGGCCGCCGTGCCGCCGACCGGCATGGTGTCGGACTCGCCGCGCGAGACCATCGCCGCGATCCCCAGATCGCCGGTGACGTTGACCGTGGTCCGGCACATGTCGAGGAAATGGTTCACGCCGAGCACCAGACCGATGCCTTCGGGCGGAATGCCGACCATCGCGCAGATCAGCGCGATCACCGGCAGCGAACCGGAAGGCACGCCGGCGGTGCCGATGCCGCCGAGAATGCACACGAACATCACCGTGACCTGCTGGCCGAGACTCAGATCGATCCCGAAATACTGCGCCAGGAACAGCACGGTCACGCCCTCGAACAGCGCGGTGCCGTTCTGGTTGGCGGTGGCGCCCACGGTCAGCACGAAGCGCGACACGCGCTTGGGCAGGCGCAGTTTCTCGTCCGCCACGCGCAGCGCGGTGGGCAGGGTGGCGTTGCTGGACGCGGTGGAGAACGCCATCAGCATCGCTTCCTGCACGTCGCGGTAGAACCCGAGCGGAGAACGCTTCGCGATCAGCGCGATCGCGGCGGAGTAGACCACGAACTGGTGGATCGCCAGCGACAGCAGCACCACCAGCACGAACGCGCCCAGACGCACCAGCAGGTCCCAGCCGAACTGCGCCGCGAGATTGAACATCAGGCAGAACACCGCATACGGCGCGAGCTTGATGACCATGCCGATCAGGGTCATCGACACGTCGAACAGCCCCTCGATCGTGCGCTTGAGCGCGCCGGCGGCCTCGCTGCGGGTCAGCACCAGGCCGACGCCGAGCATCAGCGCGAAGAACATCACCGCGAGGATGGTGTTGTCGGACGCCGCCTTGACCACGTTGTCGGGCACGATCGCGATCAGCATGTCCAGACCCTTGGGCTGGGTCGTGCTGTCGCTGACGATCGCCTGCGCGCGATCCGCGCCCTCGCTCATGAGGCGCATGGCCTCGGCGCTGTCGACACCGGCGCCCGGCTTGAGCCAGTTCACCATCAGCAGGCCGATCAGCACCGCGATCGCCGACAGCACCGTGGTGTAGGCCAGCGTGCGCCAACCGATCCGGCCGAGCGCGCGCACGTCGCCCATCTCGCCGATGCCGACCACCAGCGCCGAGAACAGCAGCGGGATCACCAGCATGAAGATCAGGCGCAGGAAGATCTTCGAGAACGGCGTGGTGACGTATTCGACGAAACCCTTGACCCAGGCGTGATCGGTACCGACGAAGCGGTAGACCAGCAGGCCGAGCACGATGCCGGCGGCGAAACCGAGGGTGATTTTCCAATGCATCGGCAGACCGGCGGACTTGGCGCTTTCGGTGCTCATGGCGGCTCCCAGGACGGACCGGAGGAGGATACAGGAGGCAACGCCGGGGACGGCTCAGTGCGCGGGATACAACGGCGCGAGCGGCGACGGCGCGGTCTCCGCGGCGGCGACGCGCCAGCGCGGACCACCGGCGAAGGCGGTGCGCATCGCCGCGATCGCCGCGGCCGCATCGCCACGCCCCCACCGCGCACGCTGCAGCGACGCGACCGCCGCGCGCTGCGCCGGATCGTCCAGTTGCGGACGCACGGCATCGAGATCGGCGACCGGCGTCGGCGCCATCGCGCAGAGCGTGCGCGCGATCTCGCCGCGATCGCCGCGGGCGAGCGCGCGCGCCCAGGCCTGTGCGTCGGGCCGCGTCGGCACGCCCGCGGGCGACGCCACGGCGCGCGCGCGCGTCGATGCGCGTCGCATCCACCACAGCCGCCCTCCCCAGACCAGCACGACGATCCAGACCGCGCCGAGCGGCAGCAGCAACCACACCCAGAGATTGCGCGGCGCCCAGGCCAGCACGCCGTCGCGGGCGTCGGCGGTCGCGCCCTCGATCCGCGCCGGCGTACCGGCGGCCGCGGGCGACACCGTCAGCACCAGATCCGGCAACGACGCGGTGCGCGCGACGCCGGCCTCGGCATCCCACCAGTCGATTCGCGGCCCGGGAATGCGCAGGGTGCCGTCGCGGGTGGGCAGCACCGCGAACCGGCGGACGACCGTGGTCCGCGCGCGATCGTCCTTGAAATCGTCCTGCGACTGCGCCGGCTCCGGGAATGTCTGCGCGCCGTCGCCGATCCGCAGTTCCAGGGACGGCAGCTGCGCCGCGACCGCCCCCTCGGCGACCACTTCCACGGTCACCCGCGCGGTTTCGCCCACGCGCAGGGTCTGCGGCGATTCCAGATAGCGCAGACGCAGTCCGCGCAGGGGCAGCCACGGCTGCGCGGCGGCGGCCGGAATGGGCCGGACCTGCAGTTCGGACGGCTGTCCGCGCACGCGCACATCGCCGCGCACGCCGCCGAAGGGCCCGCTGAAGGGATCGATCCCGCGCCCGAGGAAGCGCGGCGCCGGCACCACCACGCGGCCACCGCGTTCGGGAATCAGCAGGAAGCGGCGTTCGACCACGTTGTAGAGCGTGCGTCCGATCTGGCGCGTGCGCTGGATGTCGTCGCTGAGTTTCTGCAGGCTCGCGCCGTCGGGCGGGTCCTGATCGAGGCGACCGTCGATCAGGGTGCTGAATTCGTAGTACAGGCGGACGGTGTAGCCCACCGATTGCTGCACGTAGGGCGTCGCGGTCTCCAGCTCGCTCTCGATGAACACCGCCGGCAGGGCGCTCTGCGGCGAAGACTGCGGCGACGGCGGCGCCTGCGTCGGGATCCGCGGCGGCAGGACCGTCAACCGCAACGGTGGCGTGGTATCGCGCCCGAAACGCATCGCCGGCAGTTCGATCGTGCCTTCGCGCAACGGCTGCAGGGTCAGGCGCACGGTCATGTGCATGCCCATCCCGCCGTTGTCGACCGCCAGTCGCGTACTCACGTTCTGATCGACGATGGCGAATTCGCGCACGATCGAGGCCATGTCCGGCAGACCGCGGCCGCTGGTGTCGGCAACTTCGAAGGTCAGCAGGACGGTTTCGTCCAGCGCGATGGCGTCGCGATCGAACCACGCGCGGCTCTGCGCCCACAGCGGCGCGGCGCACAGCCACAGCAGCACGAGGCAGCCCATGCGCGCGGCGGGCACGAAGCGGACACCGCGCAGAAGAAACATCCGCACGCACATCTGCACGAAGATCTGCAAGAACATCCGCGGGGAGATCGACGGCGACATCAACGATCGCCCTCGCGGCGACGGCGTTTCTGTTCGAGGATGAACTTCGCGCGCAGCAGCCCGCCCGGATCGTCGGGAACGCGCCGCAGCCAGGCTTCGTTGGCGATCCTGCGTTCGCGTTCGGCGGCCGTCTCGCCCGGCTTGGCGGCGGGATCGAGCCGCGGCCGATCGCCGCTGCGCGCCGCGCGCTGCATCCGTTCGCGCTGCGCGGCGTCGGCCGCACGCTGTTCGCGCGCCTGTGCCTGCGGATCCTCGGGCGGCGAAGCGTCTCGTCCTTGCGCCGGCTTCGACCGGTCTGCGGCGGAAGGCTGCGGTTTCTGCTGCTGCGGTTTGTCCTGCTGCGGCTTGTCCTGCTGCGGCTTGTCCTGCTGCGGCTTGCCCTGCTGCGGCTTGCCCTGCTGCGCCTTGTCCTGCTGCGCCTTGTCCTGCTGCGGCTTGTCCTGCTGCGGCTTGTCCTGCTGCGACTTGTCCTGCTGCGGCTTGTCCTGCTGCGGCTTGTCCTGCTGCGGCTTGTCCTGCTGCGGCTTGTCCTGCTGCGGCTTGTCCTGCTGCGACTTGTCCTGCTGCGACTTGTCCTGCTGCGGCTTGTCCTGCTGCGGCTTGTCCTGCTGCCGACGCCGGGCCGCGTCGACCAGTTGCCGGTTGCGGGCGGCATCGACCATCTGCGGCTGCAGTTGCAGCGCGCGGTCGTACTCGGCGATGGCCTCGTCGTATCGCCCCTGCTTCGCCAGCGCATTGCCGCGATTGTAGGCGGCGTCGGCTCCCGGCAGATCGCGCCAGGCAGCCTCGGCGGCGGCGTAGTCGCCATCGCGGTACGCCTCGACGCCGCGGGCCATCGCGGCGTGCTGGCGCTGGTCTTCGCGACGCCAGAGGTCGGCGGCGGCGGCCGGCTGCCACGGCAGCCACAGCGCCAGCAGCAGCACCGCGATCACCCCGCGACGGAAAGCGAATGCCGCGAGCAGCAGCAACGGCGGCAGCAGCCAGAATCCTTCGTCCAGCGGCGCGGCGCCACGCTTGTCCTGCGCGGCCGCGGCGTCGATGCGGTCCGCATCGAGCACGCCGAGCGCGCGCAGATCGGCGTCGCCCGGTGCGAACGCGGCATAGGCGCCGCCACCGGAAGCGGCGAGCGTGCGCAGCGCGCTGTCCTCCAGCCGTGCGACTTCCGAGGCGCCGCGTCGATCGCGATAACGTCCCCCGGCGACCGCGCCGAGCCCCAGCACCGAGACGCGATAGCCCTCGCCGCGCGCGTCGATCGCCGCCGCGTTCGCGCTGCCGCCGGGATGATCGGTGATCAACAGGATGTCGCCGCGGGCGAATCCGGCGCGCTCCAGCAGGCGCACGGATTCCTCGATCGCGCGATCGGCGCGACTGCCGTCGTTCGGCATCACCTCGGGCGACAGCGCGTCGACGAACAGCAGCACGTTGGCGGCATCATCGGTGAGCGGCGACACGGTGTAGGCGTCCTCGGCGAACGCGACCAGTGCGATCTGGCCGCCGCCGCGGGTGCGCAGGATGTGGGCGATCTTGGCGCGCGCCTGCAGCAGTCGCGAGGGCGGGATGTCGTCGGCGAAGGTGGCCGACGACAGATCGACCGCGATCACCAGCGGATTGCGGTCCTGCCACAGCGGTTGCGGTACTTCGCGCCAGCTCGGGCCGGCCATCGCCAGGATCGCGAGCGTCGTGGCCGCGCCTGCCGCCATCGGCGCGAGCGCACCGCGCCAGTGCCCCCCCGTGTCGGCCTGCAGCAGATGCGGCAGCAGGTGCGCGTCGACCGCGCCGCGCCAGACATTGCGGCGCCCGCGCCAGCGCCGCAGCCACCACAGCAGCGGCGGAATCGCGAGCAGGCCCATCAGCCACAGCGGGCGCAGGAAGCGGAACTCCGTCGCCACCGCGGCGAGATCGGCACTCATGCCACGCCTCCGCGGCGCAGCGCGAGCAGCAACAGCGCGCAGGCGAGCGCCGCCGACAACGGCCAGGTGTAGCGTTCGATCCGCGGCCGCAGGCGCTGGCCCGGCATCTCCACCGGTTCGAGCCGTTCGATCTCGCCGTAGATCCCGACGAGCTGTTCGACGTCGCGGGCGACGAACGCGCGCCCGCCGGTGATCGTGGCGATGCGCTGGAGCCCTTTCTCATCGGTGATGTCGCTGCTGCCCGCCACCCGGATCGGCACGCCGAACACCGAGAGGCCGGCGCCGTAACCGCCGAAGGCGATGGTGTGGATGCGCACCCCGGCGTCGCGCGCGATCTCCGCCGCCTTGGCCGGATCGAGCGCACCGGCGGTGTTGACGCCGTCGGTGAGCAGGATCAGCACCCGATGCTCGGCCGGCTGCGTCTGCAGGCGCTTGGTGGCCAGACCGATCGCGTCGCCGATCGCGGTGGCGCGTCCGGCCAGCCCGGTCGCGGTCCCGGCGAGTTGCTCGCGCACGGTGGACAGATCGCGGGTGAGCGGCGTCAGCGCGTAGGCGCGTTCGCCGAAGACGATCAGACCGACGCGATCGCCGTTGCGGCGTTCGAGAAAATCCGCGATCACCGCCTTCGCCGCGACCAGGCGCGTGACGGTGCGGCCTTCCAGTTCGATGTCGCGTTCGTCCATGCTGCCGGACAGATCCACGGCCAGCATCAGATCGCGCGCGCTTTGCGGCGGCTGCACCACGTCGCCCAATTGCTGCGGCCGCGCGGCGGCCAGGCACAGCAGCGCCCAGATCAGCCACGGCAGCACGCCGACCGGACGCGCCCGCACCGCGCCGACACGGGCACCGATCGCGAGCAGGCGATCCCCATACGGCGCACGCAGCGCCGGTGCGCCGCCCTGCAGCGGCGGCAGCAGGCGCCGCAGCACCCATGGCAACGGCAGCGCCAGCAGCCACCACGGCCAGGCGAAGGTGGCGAGCAGCCATTCGCGCGCGGCGTCGATCACGTCGCACCTCCGCGCCACGGCAGCCGGCGCCGACGTTCGTGCCGACGTTCACGCACGACGCCGCGCTCCATCAGTTCGACGAACCGCTCGCGCACGACGGCCCGCAACGCGAGCACCTCGTGTTCGCCCGCGTCGCGACGGAAACCGCCTTCGAGCAGCGCGCGGCCGACGCCCGCGGAGAACGCGGGCACCCGCTGGCCGGCGTCGAGGAAGGCGAGCCAGGCCGCGCCCGTCAGCCGCTCCGCGCCGGGATCGCAGCGACGGGCGGCGCGACGCAGCAGTTCCGACATCGTCGCGATCCGCGCGCTCGCGCCGTCGACCGCATCGACCGTCTCGTCGAAAAAGCGCGCGGACGCGCGCTGCCGCAGCCGTGCGCGCCATCGACGCCATGCGTACATCGCAAACGCCAGCAACACCACGCCGATCAACAGCCACCAGCCCGGCGCCGGCGGCCACCACGGCGGTGCGACCGGAAGATGCACGTCCTGCAACGGCAGCGCATCGGCGGCGGCGGGCGTGCGCATGCCGCGCGCGCTCCGCCGAGCAGATCGAGCCAACCGTCGCTGGGCGCATCGGTGGACAGCGCGCGCGCGCGCACGCCGCCGCGGGAAAGCACGGTCAGCGCTTCGTCCATCGGCGCCGAGAACGTCGCGCGCCAGCGCTCGCGCTGCGCCTCCGCGGCGAGATCGAGTTCGATGCGCGACACGCCCGCCGTGGACGCCGGACCGGCGTCACGATCGACGGATCGATCGACCGACGGACCGATCAGGAACGGCAACATCGCCCGCGGCGGATCGCGCTCGAGCGGATCGCACAACAACAGCGCCACCACCTCGCGGTGCTGCACCAGGGTGGCCCAGCGCGCGGCCGGCTGCGCGAGCACGCTCAGCGGATCGGCCAGCAGCACCAGCCGCGAACCGGGGCGCAGCAGGCGGTCGGCATGGTCCAGCGCAACCCCGAGCCCGGCATCGTCCTGCGGCGGCCGCGCATACCAGCGCACCAGCGCGTCCAGTACCCGCAAAGCACCGCGCGGACCGGCGACCGGCACGACCGGCGCTTCGCGGGCGCTGCCGCGCAGCGTGGCGATGCGATCGCCGTCGCGCACCGCAGCCCAGGCCGCGAGCGCCCCGGCGCGCGCCGCCTGCACCGACTTGAAGCGCGTGCGGGTGCCGAAATACAGGGATGGCGCGGTATCGGCGACGATCAGCGTCAGGCGTTCGCGCTCGGCCTGGAATACCTTGGTATGCGGACGGCCGGTGCGCGCGGTCAATCGCCAATCGATGTGGCGCGCATCGTCGCCCTGCGCGTACTCGCGCGACTCGGCGTATTCCATGCCCCGCCCGCGCACCGGCGACGGCGCCTGTCCGCTCAGGCCGTGACGCCCGCGGCGCGGCGGACGCCGGCCGAGCACCGCGCGCCGCAGTGCGACCAGTTCGTCCAGGCTCGGGGTGATGCCGTCGCTCATCTCGTTCCGCTCGCGGTCGGGCCGATCCTGCCGGCGATCAGGGCAGCGGCACCTTGTCGACCAGCGCCTGCACCAGACGATCGCCGTCCCAGCCCTCGGCGACGGCTTCGTAACTCGGCAACACGCGATGGCGCAGGACATCGTGCGCGATCGCGCGCACGTCCTCGGGGGTCACGAAATCGCGGCCGGCGAGCCAGGCCCTCGCGCGCGCGCAACGCTCCAGCGCGATCGAACCGCGCGGACTGGCGCCCCAGCCGATCCGCCGCGCCAGCGCGGCGTCGTAGCGGCGGGCATCGCGCGAAGCCAACACCAGTTCGATCAGATAACGCTCCACCGGCGGCGCCAGATGCAATGCCAGCACCGCCTCGCGGGCGGCGAACACGTCGGCCTGTGGCAGCCGCAACGGCGCGGACACGACCGCGGCGTCCTGCGTGCCGCGCGCTCCCTCGCCCGCACTCTCGATGGCGCGCGTGCGCGCGAGCCGCAGGATCTCGCTCTCCACCGAAGCATCGGGATAACCGATGCGCACGTACATCAGGAAACGGTCGAGCTGCGCTTCGGGCAGCGGAAAAGTGCCTTCCTGCTCGATCGGATTCTGGGTCGCCATCACCAGGAACAGGCGCGGCAGGGCATAAGTGCGACGACCGACCGTGACCTGGCGTTCGCCCATCGCTTCGAGCAGGGCGGACTGCACCTTGGCCGGCGCGCGGTTGATCTCGTCGGCGAGCAGCAGCGAGTGGAAGATCGGGCCGGGCTGGAATTCGAAATGGCCGTCCTGCGGGCGCCAGACCTCGGTGCCGGTGAGATCGGCCGGCAACAGGTCCGGCGTGAACTGGACGCGCGCGAAATCGGCTTCCAGCCGCCCGGCGAGCGCGCGGATCGCGGTGGTCTTGGCGAGCCCCGGCGCGCCCTCGACCAGCAGATGGCCATCGGCAAGCAGGGCGATCAGCAGGCGTTCGATCAGTGCGGACTGGCCGACGATCTCGGCGGACAGTTCGTCGCGCAGTTGCGCGAACGCGGCATGCAATCGGGAAGGGGCGGGGGTATCCATCGTGGCCTGCGCGCATCCATGGTTCGGGTCGGCGGTCTGCAGTTTGACCGATGTCCGGGCGAAATGTTCATCCGTCCGCCGCCGCGCGCAAAAAAGAAACGGGGGCCGAAGCCCCCGTTTCCGTGTCGGCCGACGTGTCGGCGGCGCTCAGCGGCGCGGCGACACCGCCATGACCTTCGGGGTGACGAAGATCAGCAGCTCGGCCTTGGTCTTGCCGCGACCTTTCTTCTTGAACAGATTGCCGAGGATCGGCAGATCGGCGAGGAACGGCACCTTCGAAGCCTGGCTGCGGTCGGAGAACTCGTACACGCCGCCGATCACGACGGTGTTGCCGTCCTC
>JAYRTK010000003.1:0-31089 GCA_041919595.1 Lysobacteraceae bacterium | reverse complement strand
TTGACCTCCTCCCTGTAATTCGGACCAGCCAGAAGTAGAGGATTCGGCGACACTCAGGCCCCAAGGAGGCCCGTCGCCATGAAGAAGTCGAAGTTCACCGAAGAGCAGATCGCGTTTGCGCTGAAGCAGGCCGAGAGCGGCACGACCGTGGAGGATATCTGCCGCAAGATGGGCATCAGCCAGGCCACGTTCTACGCCTGGCGCAAGAAGTTCGGGGGGCTCGGTGTAGCCGAGCTTCGCCGGCTACGCCAGCTTGAAGAGGAGAACCGCAAGCTCAAGCAGTTGGTTGCCGACCTGAGCCTGGACAAGGTCATGCTGCAGGACGTGCTGTCAAAAAAGCTCTGAGGCCCGCGCAGCGCAAGACGCTCGTGGGCCATCTGGTCGACCGTTACCGCATTGGCGTGCGCCGCGCCTGCGACGTGATCCGGCAGAGCCGCTCGGCGTGGTACTACCAGCCTCGGGAGAACGATGATGCACCACTGCTTCGGCGGATTGAGGAGATCGCCGCCACGCGGGTTCGCTACGGCTTCCGCAGGATCTTCGTGCTGCTGCGCCGCGAAGGCTGGAGAGCCAACCACAAGCGCGTGTACCGGCTGTATTGTCAGGCCGGCCTCAACCTGCGGCGCAAGCGACCGCGTCGACGCAAGGCCGCAGCGCATCGCTTGGAGCGCACCGTGCCGACGGCCCCCAACCAGGTTTGGAGCATGGACTTCGTGGCTGATGCCCTGTTCGACGGCCGCCGATTTCGAGCCCTGACGGTGGTGGACAACTTCACCAAGGAGAGTTTGGCCATCGAAGTCGACCAGCAGCTCAGGGGTGAGGACGTGGTGATGGTGATGGAGCGGCTACGCCACCAGCGTGACCTGCTGTATGAGTTGAGTATTTCCCCGACAGTCCGCCCCCGACGTCCCCCCGCTTTCAGTAGCGGTACGATCTGGAGCCCGGGGTTACTGTAACTGACCTTTCAGGCGGTCGGCATAAGCTGATGGCGTCAGCCCTCCGAGCGCCCTCTTGGGCCTCTCCTCGTTGTACTCGCGACGCCATTGCTCGATCAGCGTCCGGGCTTGCAGCAGACTTGTGAACCAGTGCTCGTTGAGACATTCGTCGCGCAGACGGCCGTTGAAGGATTCGACATACGCGTTCTGATTCGGTTTGCCCGGCTCGATCAAACGCAGTTGCACACCGCTTGCATGCGCCCACCCGATCATCGCCTTGCCGCAGAACTCCTTGCCGTTGTCCGTCCGGATCACTTCAGGAAGGCCACGGTTCAAGGCCAGTCGATCCAGAACCCGGGTGACCCCATGACCCGAGATCGCCCGCTCCACCTCGATGCATACCGCCTCATGCGTCGCGTCATCCACGATCGTCAGGCACTTGAGCACCCGACCTTCCGCCGTCCGATCGAACACGAAGTCCATCGACCAGACCTGGTTGGCACGCGTCGGACGCACCAGCGGCTGCCGCTCACCGGGCAATACCTTCTTGCGCTTGCGCCGTCTTACCTGCAATTGCGCCTGCCGATACAGCCGCTCCACGCGCTTGTAGTTCACCACCAGCCCCGCCTGCCGAAGCTTCAGATGGATCATCCCCACGCCATAGCGCCGGTGCCGCTGCGCCAGCGACACGATCTGCTGGCGCAGGTCCACGTTGCGGTCCGGCCGCGGAGCGTACCGGTAGGCACTGGCACTCATGCGCGCCACACGCAGCGCCTGCCGCTCGTTCAGCCCCTGGTCGATCATCTGCCGCACCAACTCGCGTCGCGCCGGTGCGGTCACCACTTTTTTCTCAGTGCGTCCTTGATGACCTCGTTCTCCAGCATCGACTCGGCCAGCAGCTTCTTCAGGCGCGCGTTCTCCGCTTCCAACTCCCGCAGGCGCTTGGCCTCGGACACGCTCATCCCGCCGAACTTGCTCCGCCACTGGTAATACGACGCCTCGCTGAATCCGTGCAGCCTGCACAGGTCCTTCACCGCCACGCCCGCTTCGGCTTCACGCAGGAAGCCGATGATCTGCTCTTCGCTAAACCGCTTCTTCACGTCCAATCTCCTCTCGTTGGGGAATTGGACTCCAGATCCGGCTGCTACTCAAAATCGGGGGGACGTCGCCCTCACGGCACCACCGTGCAACAAGCAAGTAGGGTGAGCCCCTGGCCCACCGCTCATGCAATCGAACAACAACACTCTCGGCGAATCCGAAACCACTTTGTCCGGTGCGGATGACATCGGTTGTGGCGTCATGGTGGGCAAGGGGCCCACCCTACGGAGTTGAAAGGGGCGGCTCACATTCGTTTCCGTTTCTGACTCGAAGTGGAACTCACTGGAGTTTCTACCCGCCGCCCCTCATCCGGCTCTTCGGCCACCTTCTCCCCGCGAACGGGGAGAAGGCGAAAACGCGAACACTCATCTCACCCGATGACCCTTCACGGCACCACCGTGCAGCAAGGCTGCTGCGCGGGTACCGTGATCGGTGTCGGCACCGGCAGCTGGTTGAAGCTCTTGGCGATGAGGGTGACGCCGAAGGTGTTGCTGGCGATGGAGAGATTCGTCGCCGGCGGGTTCCAGTCGACCGTGCAGACGGTCTTGAACGCGCTGACGTCCGGGCGCACGGTCAACGCGTGCAGCGGGTCGCCGTTGAGCAGCCAGTCGGTCGAGGTGGAGCCGGCGAAGTACGCGCCGTTGTTCGCCGCGGACAGCGAGAACGCCTTCTCGGCCTGCGCACCCTGGGTGCCATAGCGTTTGCCGATCACCGGCACGCCGGTGGGCAGCACGTAGGGCAGCAGCGATTGCGGGTGGGCCAGATGGGTGAAGGCATCCTGGCTGTTGGCGACGCCGCCGTACGGGCCATTGACCTCGCCGGCGATCGCCATCACGCCGGCCGGCGCGCCGGCGTAGGTGGTGGCGAGGGTCAGGTCGGTGGCCCAGCCGATCTGGCGGTCGGTGCTCGCGCCCCAGACCGTATGCACGCGCAGCAGGCAGTTCGGCACGAAACGCGCCAGATAGACCTGCGGCGCACCGCCGGCGGCGCTGCTGGTTTCGCCGATGGCCAGCACTTCCGGCGAGCCGGTGCTGGTCTTCGCGCCCACGACATCATGGAACTGCGCGATGCTCAGGCCGCGGGTGCGCGCGGTGCAGACCACCGCGCCGGTGTTGCCGTTGACCTGCATCAGCGCGGTCTCGCTGCCGATGCGTCCGACCGCGACCAGATCGCCGGTAAGACTGGGCGCCACCGGTACCAGCTCGGCGATCGCCTGCAACTCGAAATCGCCGACGACCGAATTCTGGTAATCGCGCGCCCAGATCAGGGTGCCGTTCGAACGCGTGCGCACGATCCGCGCGCGATAGACCGCGGGCACGCCACCGGCGGCGGGCTTGAAGTATTTGCCGAGCGCGACCAGATCGCCGGGCTGGGTGGAGAATGCGGTGTCGCCCGAGGTGGCCTGCAGGAGGTCGAAGCCGGTGTTGTAGTCGGTGGTGTCGCCGTAATAGAAACGCCACTGCGGCGCGCCGTTGCAGCCGATCTTGGTGATCACGAAATTCGAGGTCGGTGCGACGACGCTGGTCGGATCGATGCTGCCGACCACCGCGAAACCGGTGCCGTCGCGGAATTCGGCCACCTGCGCGGCCTGCTCGGGCCGGCCCGCGCTGTCGTACTGGAAGCGGAAGATCAGGCCCGAGGACACGTTCAGGCGTTCCGCGAGCATGTTGGTGTTGGCGCCGGGACTCGCGGTGCCGACGCTGATCGATCCGCCGGGGGTGACGCAGGCGCGGACTTCCTTGGTGCCGCGGTGGACTTCGCGCGCGGTCGGCAGGCCGGAGGTCATCTCCCAGTTCGAGGCCATCGCGGCCACCGGCACCAGCGCGGCCGGCATCAACGACAGGCAGGCCAGCGTCAATGCCGTTCTTCTGTATGCGTTCATGGATCTCTTCCTTTTGATCGTGTTTCCGTGGAGGCGGCCACGGAACGCGCGTCCCTGCACGAAGGCCCGAACGGGACCGCCATGTCCCGTGCGCGGCGTCGATGTGTCTCGCACTGTCTCGTGTGGGCGCTCCTTCCGTCGAACCGCCTGGGGAGTCGGCGACTCCGCCACTGGTTCCAACGCGCGCGCACTGCGGCAACGGCCATGCCGGCGACGATGCGCGGCGCGTCCCGTGACCGCGATCACGCCATGCACCGACCAACGGTGCACGGGTTCAGCGGCGGGTCGGCGAGATGAACAGGGATGCGGATCCGCGTGCGGAATTTCGTCGTCGTGGAGCCGGTTCGAAATGTTCCGATGACAGCGGCAAAGCGGCCGCAGCTGTCACCGAAGACCCTGTAGGAGCGACGCGAGTCGCGACGGGCGACGGAAGGACTCTCCGCAATCCGTCGCGACTCGCGTCGCTCCTACAGGGGACATGGGGTGTTCCGGCGCGCCGGGACCGGAAAACCCTCAGCGCAACTGGCTGTCCTTGCTGCCGCGGCGGTTGTAACCGCTGCCGGCGGTTTCCTCGCGATCGTGCGCGTCCTGGCAGGTCACGCACAGGCGCACCCCGGGCACGGCCTTGCGCCGGGCTTCGGGAATCGGCGCGTCGCAGTCCTCGCAGCGCTCCAGGCCGGGCCCCTGCGGCAAGCGGCTGCGCACGCGCTGGATGCCGTCCTTGATGGTGGCGTCGATCTGATCCTGAACGGCGCCGTCGCCCGCCCAACCCGTTGCCATCGCCGCCTCCCGGCCGAATCGCTGGAACCGCGATCATAGCGCCGGCGCGCCGGGCAATGTCGATCTGCGGCCGCCCCGTGCGTCGTACCTCGGAACCCGCCACCGAAGGCCCCGTCATGCCCCTGCGGCTCTACGCTCATCCGTTCTCGTCGTACTCGCAGAAAGCCCTGATCGCCCTGTACGAGAACGACACGCCGTTCGACTTCCGCGTGCTGGAGCATCCGGCGCATCCGGACTTCATCGAATTCGCCCGGCGCTGGCCGATCCGGCGCTTCCCGCTACTGGTGGACGGCGAACGCCAGATCGTCGAGGCCACCTGCATCGTCGAGTACCTGCAATGCCATCATCCCGGGCCGGTGCGACTGATCCCCGAGGGCGCCGACGCGGCGCTGGAGGTGCGGATGCTGGACCGCTTCTTCGACAATTACGTGTCGACGCCGCAGCAGAAGGTGGTCTACGACCGTCTGCGCACGGAGGACGCGCTGCGCGATCCACAGGGCGTCGCCGATGCGCGGACGATGCTGGAAACGGCCTACGCCTGGCTGGATGCGCACATGGCCGGTCGCACCTGGGCGGCGAACGAGACCTTCAGCCTCGCCGACTGCGGGGCGGCACCGTTCCTGTTCTACGCCGACTGGACCCACGCCATCGATGCGCGGTTCGCGAACGTGCGCCGCTATCGTCAACGATTGTTGGCGCGGCCGTCGGTGATGCGCGCGGTGGACGGCGGGCGTCCGTATCGCGCCTACTTCCCGCTGGGCGCACCCGATCGCGACTGAAGAGCTACGCCGCCACGGCCTTGCGCACGCGCGGCGTGAGCGCGACGTTGAGGCTGTCGCTCATCAGCTGCAGTTCGGCGTCCTGGATCATCGCGGTCAGACGCATGCCGCGCTGGAGATGGCCGATGATGTCCTCGATCGACTGCGGATCGATGTCGATCACGGTGAGATTGTCGAACCGCGCCAATGCGGCGGCGTTGCGGTTCCACCAGACCTCGGCGGCGTTGCCGCCGTAGTTGACCACCACGACCTGACGCGCGCGGGCGCAGGCCTTGCGGATGCGGCTTTCGTCGGGCTGTCCCAGATCGATCCAGCGCAGGATGTCGCCGACGTAATCGCGCTGCCACAAGTCCGGTTCGCTTTCCTCGCTCAGTCCGCGGCCGAACTCCAGCCGCTCCTCGGCATACAGCGCGAACGCCAGCAACCGCACCATCAGCCGGGCGTCGGTCTCGGACGGATGCTGCGCCATCGTCAGGTTGTGCTGGGCGTAGTAGTGCCGGTCCATGTCGCTGACCTGCAGCTCGACCTTGACCACGGTGGACTTGGGCGACATGCCGGCGCTCGACGGGAAAAGGACCGCGATTGTAGGCGCTTCCTGTCCGCCGCGTCGGCGCTTTGTTACCCTTGCCGGATGTCAGCGCCTCTCGACACCCGCCTGCTGCAGGCCGACGACCCCCGCGATTTCGACGATGCCGTCCACCTGCTGCGCGCCGGGCGGCTGGTCGCCGTGCCCACCGAAACCGTGTACGGGCTCGCTGCGGACGCGTCCAACCCCGAAGCGGTCCGGGGGATCTTCGTGGCCAAGCAGCGACCGGAGAACCACCCGCTGATCGTGCATCTGGCCGCGCCGCAGCAACTGAACGCTTGGGCGCGCGACATTCCCGACACCGCCTGGCGATTGGCCGCGGCCTTCTGGCCGGGCCCGCTCACCCTGCTGCTGCACAAGGCCGGACACGTCTCGCCGGTGGTGACCGGTGGCCGCGACACGATCGGCCTGCGGGTACCGGATCATCCGGTGCTGCGGCGGCTGCTGGACGCGCTCGGCGGCGGGCTCGCCGCGCCGTCGGCGAATCCGCACAAACGGCTCAGCCCGACGACGGCCGCGCAGGTGCTCGCAGGGCTCGGCGGACGCATCGATGCCGTGCTCGACGGCGGCCCATGCGCGGTCGGCCTGGAATCGACCATCGTCGATCTCACCGGCGAAGCTGCGGACGGCGACACGCCGCGGATCCTGCGCGCCGGCCCGATCACCCGTCGCCAGCTGGAAGAGGTCCTCGGCCGCCCGGTCGCCTTCCCCGAACGGCACGATGCCGCGGTGCCCGGCAACGTCGCGGTGCACTATCAGCCGCGCACGCCGCTGTATCTCATCGACAGCGCCGCACTGCCGTCGCGCCTGCGCGCGAAAGCCGACGACGCACGCATCGTGGTGGTCCACCGCGGCGACCTGCCGGACGGACCGCTGCGCGGCGTGGTCCGCGACATCCGGCTGCCTGCGGACAAGGCCGGCTACGCGCAATCGATGTACGACGCGCTGCACGACGCCGATGCCGCGGGTGCGGATGCGATCTGGATCGAAGGGCCGCCGCCTTCCGAAGACTGGCGCGACGTGCTCGATCGGCTGACGCGCGCGGCCAGCGTCGATCCGGGCGAATGGGCCTGATCACCGCAACGGAGCACGCCCTCCCGATGACGGCACCGTCCATCACCACCGACGACATCGCCGCACTCGTCGCATTGGACGACGCGGCGCTGCAGGACCGTTTCTGCTGGATCGACTGGCGCTCGGAGGAGAGCGAAGTCGTCGAAGGCTTCAGCGAAGCCATGGCCGCCGAAGACGCGTTGACCTGCGTGGACGGCGAGGACGCGCGGACGATCGCCTGGCGCGGCGAAACCTTCGCCATTCCGCTGACCGGCACCGGCAGCGACCGTTACGTGACGATCCATTCGATCGCCGAGATCGTGAAGCACCGCTACACCGTCTGGGGCGATCCGGAAAGCATCGGCGGCAGCGACACCCATGGTTTCCTGATCCTGTCGAACACGGTCTCCGATGCGCTCGTCGCGCGGCATCCCGCGTGGGTCGCGCAGCACCTGCGGCGGCTCGATCCGGGCATGGACGAGTTCAACGGCATCCGCGTGCCCTACTTCGGCAACGAAGCGCACAACCCCGATTTCCAACATGATCGCGCCGCACTGCAGGCGCAGCAGACCGCCCTCGAGCGCGTGGTCGCCGATGCGCTCGGCGCGGGCGCGAAGAAGAAACCGTTCTGGAAATTCTGGTGAGTCGATCCGCATGGCGCTGCGACCTGCAGACCGTGCATCGACACATCGGCACCGACCCATCGACATCGCCGCAGCGGCACCGACGCGAGAGTTTCTGAGGACAGGCCAACGCAGCGGCGGCGACCGCATCTCGCGTCGTGCGGCATCCGCCACGAGACGGCGCCCGGCTCCGGGGCGGCTTCAGGCGGCGGCGCGGGTTCGCATCGACACGCAGGCGCAGCACAGGGCCCGACACGAACGCCCCTGGCGCGCGACGCGACAACGCTTCGGCGCGCAGCGTCGCCACCGGTCGTTTCGCGGACAACGGGTCCATCAGCATGCTCGGCCGGCCCGTGATCCTGTCCGCCCCCGGAGTCCGCTTCAGGAAGGGAGACCGGATCGCAGTACGGGAGGCCTCCGGCGCCCCGCTTCCACAGGCCCCTGACCGGCGCACACGGACGTGCGCCGGTTTTTCAGGCGCAGCGGTCGCGCCGCGCTCACTCGCGATCGAAATTGATCCGCACGTCCTTCACCGTGCTCGAGACCAGCACGATCGAGAACCGGCGGAAGAAATGCCGCTTCACCAGCACGTCCTCGCCGTCGTCCAGTTCCGCGTCCACCCAGCGCCCGGCCTGACGATCGATGGCGGTCTTCACCTTGCGTGCGACCCGGTTCTCGCCATCGTTGCGTTCGATCGCCACCGCCACCCGCACCGGCGGCTCGCCCGCGGGCGTGATCTCGAACACCAGCTCGCCCGCGGACTCGGCGGCGCCGCTGAACTGCAGTCGCCATTTGTTCGATTGCGCCGCGTGCGCCGCAAACGCTGGAAACATCAGCAGGCACAGCACCAGGACGATCGGCAGGAACGCGAGGGGACGGCGGAAGAACATCGGTGACTCCGGGCGCGGGACGGACACGGGATGGGCGATCGCGGATGACCGCGACCGGAGCGATCTTACCCGTGCGGCACCGCCCCGGACGGCGGCCCCGGAGGGTGGCCGTGGCGGCGTTCATGCGTGGACCGGGCGGGCCGGTGACGGCGGTGGCGGTACGGCGGCGCTTTGCGCGATGCGGGTGCGCCGTTACAGTCGCGGCGATGACTCCTTCACCGTCGAACGACCGCCCCCGCGCCCGGTGGCTCGCCCCGCAGGCCGCGCGCAAGACCACGCTGCTCGTCGCACTGATCGCCCTGCTCGGGGGCTGCGCCGGCGACGGCCCGCCGCCGCCCACGCCGGAACAGGTCCGGGCGCAGCTGAAACGACTGATCCCGGCCTCGATCCCGGATCGCGCCGGCTGGGCCGCCGACATCCAGGGCGCGCTCGCCGCGCTGGACATTCCGCCCACGCCCGAACACCTGTGCGCGACCCTTGCGGTGATCGAACAGGAATCGACCTATCAGGCCGATCCCCCGGTGCCCGGCCTGGGTCGGATCGCGCTGAAGGAAATCGAGGACCGCGCGGCGCGCTACAAGGTCCCCGCCTTCGTGGTCCGCGGCGCGCTGCAATTGAAATCGCCGAACGGCGAAGCCTGGGCCGATCGCATCGCGGCGGCGCGCACCGAGAAGGCGCTCAGCGACCTGTTCGAGGAGATGATCGCGAAGGTGCCGATGGGCGAACGGCTGCTGGCGCGCGCCAACCCGGTACGGACCGGCGGCCCGATGCAGGTGAGCATCGCCTTCGCCGAGGCGCATGCCGGCGAGCATGCGTACCCGTACGCCGCCGACGGATCGATCCGTCGCGAAGTCTTCACCCGTCGCGGCGGGCTGTATTTCGGCATCGCCCATCTGCTCGATTACCCGGCCGCCTACGACAAGCCGCTGTTCCGCTTCGCCGACTTCAACGCCGGCCGCTACGCCAGCCGCAACGCCGCCTTCCAGAACGCGGTCGCGGTCGCGACCGGCATCCCGCTCGATCTCGACGGCGACCTCGTCCGTCACCGGAAAAAGCGGGGAGACACCGCCATCGGCGCCACCGAAGCCGCGGTCCTCACCCTCACCGATCGTCTGGGCATGACCCCGGCACGGATCCGGCGCGAACTCGGCGAGGCGCATCTGCACCGGTTCGAGCGCAGCGCGCTCTACGCCGGCGTGTTCGCGATCGCCGACGAGCGCAACGGCAAACCGCTGCCGCGCGCCACCCTGCCCCGCATCCGCCTGCACAGCCCGAAGATCACCCGCAGGCTCACCACCGAATGGTTCGCGACCCGGGTCAACGGACGTTTCCGGAAATGCATGGCGAAAACGCGCTGAGACACGCTGAAACGCGACGGTACAGGCGCATGGCCGCGCCCGGGCACGGGGGCGTGGCACGCGGCATGCCCGGATCCCGACAAGGCGCCGCGATATGTCCCGGGACCGCCGTCGTGACGTGCTAACGTGCCTTCCGCGCTTCCCGCGGCCGGGACAGCGCGACACGGATCGATCGCACAGGGAGCACGCGCATGCACGACCGCCGCAGGTTCATCCAGTCCGCACTGTCGCTCGCCGCACTCGCCTTCGTCGGTGCCGGCACCGGTGGTTGCCGCGGACGCCTGGTCAAACCGCCGGGATGTCTGCCCTACCAACGCCCCGACGGGCGCGTCGTGATCGATGCCCACTGCCACATCTTCAACGGCAGCGATCTGCAGGTCGCGGGCTTCGTCAACCAGGTCGGACTGGGCATGCCCGATCTGAGCCCGCTGAACCTGATCGGCGACATCGTCCAGACGCTGGCCTGGGAACTCGCGCCCACCGCCGACGAAGAACTGCGCTGGCTGCGTCGGCGTCGCGGCGGGGACGCCGGGGTCACCGTACCGGCGATGAAGGCCGGTCTGGCCGAACCGCATCCGCTGTCGGCGACGATTCTCGACATGGGCATGGACAGCGACGAGCGCTATGCCGAGTTCTGGCGCCGGCTCGATCGCTTCGACGGGACGGCCGCGAAACGCAGCGGTCTGGTCGGCGCCGACGACGCCGGTGCCCGCGTCGATGCGTTCTTCCGCCGTCTGGCCGGACACGGCACGGGCGCCGGACTCGTCGCCGATCCCGCGGGACTGCGCCAATCGCTGCGGACCACGACCGGCATCGCCGAGCGCCTGCATGCCGAAGAGGCCGGCAGTGGACGGATCTCGGCGATCGTCAGCTTCCTCAAGACCTTCTTCCGTTTCCGCACCGAAAACGCCTGGACCATGATGCAGGCGTACGGCTGCGATTCGACCACCGGCCTCGACCTGCTCTGCCCGGCGATGGTGGACTTCGACCTCTGGCTGGGCGATGCGGACCGCCACCGTGGGCGCACGCGTTCGCCGATCGAACGCCAGTTCGAAGTGATGCGCGAACTCTCGCTCGCCACCCAGGGTCGGGTGCATGCGATGGCGCCGTTCAATCCGCTGCGCGCGGCCTGCGATCCCGATCCTGACTATGTCCGTCGCGCGATCGAGGACCACGGCTGCATCGCGTTCAAGCTGTATCCGTCGATGGGCTTCCGTGCGATCGACAATGCCGGAATCGCGCAGCCATCGCTGAAACAGTGCCCCGCGGGCAAGCCCGTCGTCGACCGCGTGGAACTCGACCGGGTCCTGCATGCCTTCTTCTCCGAATGCGCCGAACGCGGCGTTCCGGTGATGGCCCACACCTCCGATTCCAACGCGGCCTATGCCGGTGCCGGCACGCTCGGCGCCCCGGATTTCTGGGAGCGTCTCCTCGGCAGTTATGGCCGCGAGTTCGCGGCCGGTCGCTCGAAACTCCGCATCAATCTCGGACACATGGGGGGAGATCATTCCGCCACCGCACCGAATCCCTGGCGCGAAGGCGTCGCGGATGCGATGGGACGATTCCCGGGGCAGGTGTTCGCCGATCTGAGCTATTACGAACACATGCTCGGCGACGCGGACATGCGTCGCCAGCTCGCGCAACGGATGCGGATGGTGACGCAGGACGGCGTCTGGCAGCACGTGATGTACGGCTCGGACTGGAGCATGCTCGCGGCGCAACCGCGCTGGCGCCACTACATCGACGATTTCGCCCGCTTCATCGAGACCGATCTGGCGCTGGACGCGCGACAGCGGGCGGCGGTCATGGGCGAAACCGCGCGCACCTTCTACGGTCTGGAGGACGGACAACCGGCGATGGCGCGATTGCGCCGGTTCCATGGCGCCGACGCGCGCGGCATGGACGCACTGGATCAGGCACTGCATCCGGCGGGGCCGTAGGCGGCAGCGACGTTCACAGCGCCGGTGTCGAGTCCTCGATCACCCGGATCGCCTCGTCCGCCCTGCGCTGCGATTCGCGAACCTCGGCGTCGGTGGGCCGGCGTGGCGACGGTTCGACCCGCTTCGGCGCGGCGGCCGGCCGGGCTTCGTGCAGGGGCGGATACATCACGATCGTCGGCCGATGCGGTTCCGGCACTTCCGGCGGCGGCTCGCCCGCGGTGTCGGCGGTGCGATCGAGCATCGCGCGCACGAGCAGCACGAAACCGGTCGCACTGACGATCGCGATCAGCCACCACCACGGCGGTCCCCGTCGCGCATGCGTGGGCGTTCCGCGGGGTCGCGGCCGATCGGCGAACGCCTCCACGAAGGGATCCGCGGCCGAGGGCGACGCGGGCAAGGTCCCGAGCATCGCGCGCAGACCTTCCTCATCGATCAACTTCACCCTGCCCAGCCGCTGCGCCGCCGCGACCGCCGCGGCGGTGAATCCGTCGCGGCAGAGCAGGATCGCACCGGTCGCGTTCTCGTTCACCAGAAGGCCGAGCAGTTCATGCACGGCGTCGTGCGTCACCTGCCGCGCATGCCAGTGCCTGCACCGCACCAGCACCACCTCGGCATCGCGGCGCAGACGCAGATCGACGTCATCGTCGAGAGGCGAACCGCTGCCGCCGGCACCGACGAACTCCACCCACCAACCGAGATCGCGATAGTAGGCCGCGAGCACGCGCTGCAGCGCGGCCCGGGACATGCGACCGAGCGCATCGTCACGAGGGTGGTGGACGTTGTTCAAACCGGACATGTCCCGCTCCCCGCGACGAGGACGCCTGCACGGACGCTACGGCGCGACCGCGGCGGGGTCAAGCGCACGGACCCGGTCGCTGCATCGGCGGAACGGTGCGGTGGCGCCGGTCGAACGCGCCACCGCCACGCAGCCGCGATGCTTATCGCATCGCGAAACGGCTCGCCAGCGAACGCGTCTGCGCCAGCGCCATCGCTTCCCCGGCCGCACGCAGGCCGGACAGCGCCGCGCCTTCCATGAAGCCCTGCCACTCGTAGAAGCTGCTGGTGTGCTCGCCGGCGAACAGCACATTGCCCACGGGTTTGGCTTCGTTGTGGGCGATGGAGGTGAAGTAACCCGGGTGGTGGCAGGTGTACGAACCCTTGCTCAGCGGGTTGCGGCTCCAGTTGTGCATCGCGGACACGACATCGCCGCTGGCGGTCCGCAACGCGGCCTGATGCGCCCCCGGCAGCGCGGCGTCCAGTTCGCTCAGGAACAGTTGCGCCTCGGCCTGCAGATTGCGCGGATCCAGCGCCTTCGCCGCGGCACCGCCGAGATAGGCGCTGAGCACGGCGCGATGTTCGTTGCCGTTGTAGGGATTGGTTTCCCAGGTCGTCTGCATCCGCGAACGGTCGCTGTAGCCGGTGCCGTTGGAACCATGGCGCACGTACCAGTACGGTTCGGTGAAGCCGACCATCAGCTTGGCGTTGTCGCCCATGCCGGCATGGGCGATGGCATGACGCTTCCAGGCCGGCAGTTCGAGCGTGGGATCGAGCTGCACGTCGCGCAGCACGCTGAACGGCAGCGCCAGCACCACCGCATCGTGATCGGCCTGCACGCGGCGGCCGCCGACGTCGAAACTCAGGCGCACCCGGCCGCCGGCGAGCTTGCGCATCGCCACCAGACGGTGCCCGACCTGCACCGGCGCATTGATGCGCGCGGCGAGTTCGGTGGCGATGCGATCGTTGCCGTCGACGACATGGAAACCTTCGCCGCCGAAGGCGCCGACCTGCGCGAACTTGCCGCGCTTGTCGCCGTACACGAAACGCATGAAGCCGATGGCGCTCAATTCGTCGATGCCGGCGCCGTACTCGGCCGCGTAGGCCGAACCGATCACCTTGCGCAGCATGCCGCCGGCGCCATGCAGGGTGAGGTAATCGTCGAGGCTCATCAGATCGAACAGTTCATCGGCCTCGCTGTACGCATCGGCGGTCGGATGCCCGAGCGCGCCGAGATCCTCGCGGATCGATCCGACGAAGGCGCGGAATTCGTCCACCACCTGGGCTTCGGTCCAGGTCCCGCCACCGAAATGGTAGTAGCTGCCGCCCGGCAGCATCGACGCGTCTTCCAGTTGCAGGCCGAAGGCGCGCGCGTAGCCGAGCATGGTGTGGTGCGAGGCGCCGATGAATTCGGCGCCGCGTTCGGCGACCTGGCCGGGGAACACGCCGCGTTCGCTCAGGCAACGTCCGCCGACGCGTCCGGAGGCCTCGTAGACCTTGGCGTCGACACCGTGACGCGCCAGTTCGTGGGCGCAGCTCAGACCGGCGATGCCGGCACCGACGATCGCGACCCCGCCACCGCCGCTCATGGTGCGACGGATTCGCGCCATGCCCGCCATCGCGACCGGGCTGACCATCCCCGAACCGGCCGCAGCGGTGACCGCGGCGGCAACCGCGCCCTGGGTGAAGCGGCGACGCCCGGCGTCGCGCAGCGCGTCCTGCGCGACCGCGTCGCGCTCGATCGCCTCCTGCGCGCTCATTCCCGTCTGTTCGCAGTGCGCGGCAAGGCGCGTCAGGCGCAGCAATTGCGCCATTTTTCCAGTGCGGCTCATGGTAAATCCCCCCCGATTTCCGGTGATTGTGTCGCAGACATGCCGGGTCGCCCCTCGGGCGACGGGGCATCCCAGGACCGGCCTTCAGTATTCGGTCGGGAGCGATTCCCCCGCGCCCCGCCCGTCTCCGGATGATGCCACATCCGGCTCTGATTGGCTCAGCGCGCCGCGGGCGCCGGCGGTGGCGAGACGCGCTCGAACGCGTTGTGAGGGTGCCCGCCCGACCGAGTTCGAGCCTGATCCGCAGGGTGTCGCGGTTGCAGACGTAGGCGTTGCGCATCGGCCGGGCCGTCGGGGCAGGCATTCAGAACGCCGTCCTTCGCCGACCAGCGCCCGGCCGTCCGATTGGCGAATTCCACCATGCCGTCGCCGGTCATCCGCCAGGTGCCGACCAGGCATTGGTCGATCTCGCGCGTGCCCGCGCATTCCTCGCAGGCGACGTCCTGCGCCGCCCGCGGGGTCGGAACCGATCGACCGCACGATCCTCGCCGAACCGGCACCGCGATCGACATGGCCCCGGCGTTGATTTCCATAACAAATCATATAATGTGATATGGAAATCGGGAGGATGCGATGGAAGACATCGTCGGGACACTCGGCCACATGGCCCTCGGCACGCGCCTGAAGCGACTCGGCGAACGCCTGCAGTCGCAATCGCAGGCGGTGCTCGACGCCACCGGCCTCGACGTCCCGGCCGGACACATGCCGGTGCTCGCCGCGCTGGACCGCCTCGGCCCGCTCAGCGTGGGCGAGCTCGCCCGCGCGCTCGGGGTCAGCCAGCCCGCGGTGACGCGGCTGGTCGCGAAGCTGGACGCCGACGGCTGGGTCCGCGTGCGCACGCACAAGGACGATCTGCGCGTGCGCACCGTCACGACGACCCGCGCCGGACGCGATCTCGTCGCGCGGGCCAAACGCGAGGCCTGGCCGCGGATCGAAGCCGCCGTGGCCGAAGCCTGCGCCGACGGCACGCTGCTCGCGCGTCTTGCCGCACTGGAAGCGGCGCTGACCGCCATGCCCCTCGTGAAACGCGTCGAGAACGCGGAGGCGCGCCATGCAGGCGCTTGATCGCCCGGTCTGGGCCAGTCTGACCACCCATCACGCACCACTCTCGGTCGGCGACGATCGCGCTCGACGTTTTCGCGACGACGTGAATCTGTTCGCGTCCGCGCGCGACGACAGCGACGACGCCCTCCGCGCGCTCGCCGATCTGATCGTCCCCGGACATCCGGTCTACGTGCTGCAGGCGCCGCCGATCGTGGTTCCGCCGGACTGCACGATCGCGAAGCGCGGGCTGGGCGTGCAGATGATCGCCACCCGCAGCCTCGCGGAGGAGGCCGCACGGGAGCTGGCCATCGGCGATATCCGACCCCTCGGCGACGCGGACGCCGCGGAGATGCTGGCGCTGGCGCAGTTGACCCAACCCGGCCCCTTCCTTCCCCGCACCCACACCATGGGCCGTTTCCTCGGCGTCCGCATCGACGGGCGGCTCGCGGCGATGGCCGGCGAACGCATGCGCTTCCCGGGCCATACCGAAGTCAGCGGTGTCTGCACGCATCCGGCGTTTCGCGGCCGCGGACTGGCGCGGCGCCTGTCCGCCGTGGTCGCCGCGCACATCGAAGCCCGCGGCGATCGCCCGTTCCTGCACGCCTGGGCCGACAATCGCGCCGCGATCGCGCTCTACGAACGCCTCGGCTTCGTCCTGCGCGGCACGGTCGAAGCGAACATGCTCGAGCGCCATCCATAGGCGGGCGAGACATGCCTGCGACGAGAACCTGTCTCAGCCGCGACGGCGCAGGCGTCGCTCGAACAGCGCCAACAACCGCCGCCAGGCCTCGCCCGCGGCGTCCGGGTCGTAGCGCGGCGTGGTGTCGTTGTTGAAGCCGTGCTGGGTTCCGGGCGGCTGGAACAACGTGTAACGCACCCCGGCGTCCTGCAGCGCGGCCTCGTAGGCCGGCCAGCCGGCATTGATGCGCTCGTCGTTGGCGGCCAGCACCACCAGCAGCTCGGTCCGGATCTTCGCCACGTCCTCGATCTTCGGCGCACTGCCGTAGAAGGGCGCGGCCGCGTCGAGATCGGGCAGTTGCGTCGCCAGGAAGTTGGCCATGCCGCCGCCGTAGCAGAACCCGACCACGCCGAGCCGGCCGTTGCCGCCCTCGATCCCGCGCAGCATCCGCGCCGCAGCGAGGAAATCCTGGCGCGTTTTCGATTGATCGAGCGTCTGGAACGCCGCACGCGCCCTGTCCTCGTCGCCGGGATAACCGCCCAGCGGGAACAGCGCATCCGGCGCGAAGGCGATGAAGTCCGCCAGCGCCAATCGCCGCGCGATGTCCTCGATATGCGGATTCAGGCCGCGGTTCTCGTGCACCACCAGCACCACCGGCAACCTGCCGCGCGTCTTCGCCGGCTGCGCCAGATATCCGCTCGCCCTGCCGTGGCCGTCGGGCGAATCGAATTCGAGCCGCGACGCATGCACGCGGCGATCGTCCGGCGGCACCTGCTGCGCCATCGCGAACTGCGGACTCAGCGCGGCCAGCAACCCGGCGGCGCCGGTCGCACCGACCGCGAACCGCGCGGCGCCGAGCAGAAACCCGCGGCGATCGATGTCGCCGTGCACGTAGCGATCGAACAGCCGCAGCACCTCGGGATCGAAATCGGCGGCGGTCTTGCGCGGGGGGCGGGTCATGTCGGCGTCCTCACCTGGGCAGGCCGACCACTCTACGCCGGCGACCGGTCCTCCACGAGGCTCGCACCGCCCCGTCTCACGCCTGCGCCAGCACGTATGCCAGCGCCGCGCACACGGCCGTCGCCTGGGCCTCGTCGCATTGCGCGGGCGTCGCCCGCGGGCTGTCCGGGTAGACCTCGGTCGTGGTGCGGTAACGCTCGTCGGTGACGCCCGCACACAGCCCCAGCCTGCGCAGCGGATACCGGATCACGCCCGGCGCGACCACCGGCGAACCGATGATCTCGCCGCGGGCATCCGCCGGCGCGATGTGGGTGACCTTCGCCACGGCCTCGATGATCGCGGCCTGGAACGCGGGCTGCGGCGCAGCCTCGTCGTCGACGAGATAGAAACCGTCGGGAATCGTGTCCGGCTCGAAGGGCTTGCCGTCGCGCGCGGCCAGTGCCGGTCGGAACTCGGACTCGTCGCTGTCGGTGGTCTCGTGCAGATCGACATGCAACACGATGCGCGCGCCCAGCGGCGCGACCAACCGCATCAGCGCCGCCGATTCCTGCGCCGGACTGGGCTCGCGGAACGAACGGTTCGGATCGATCGCATCGTGGTTCCAGCGGTGGATGCGCTCGTAGGCCCAGGGGCTGATGCAGGGCGCCACCAGCAGATCGATGTGCCCGGCGTAGTCCTCCGCGTACCGCTCGACGAAACGCAGCGCCCCATGCACACCACTGGTCTCGTAGCCATGCACGCCACCGGTGACGAGCGCCAGCGGACGCTCGTCGCGCCATCCGCGGCTGCGGATCGCGAACAGCGGATGACGCTCGTCGCCGTATACCGTCTCGCCGTAGGGGATCACGTCGAAGCGATCGCGCAACCGCTCGACGACGGTCAGCACCTCGTCCGCATAGCTGCGGCGGCGCACCTGCCGCGATCGCCACTGTGCGATCTCCGCGGGGCCCCAGGGTTGGCCGGGCGTTCCGATGGGATAGCGCATGGTCTCATTCGTCATTTGTCGACTCCTCGGCTCGTCCGTCCGGAATGCGTTGTCGTTGACTGTGCGACGGCGCCGCGGCGTCTCAATCCGCAATCTCGATCGCGCGGTAATCCACGCCTTCGACCCGGGCGAGCTTTCCGCGGAGATCGTCGATCAGCGTCGCGAGGGTCGCCTCGGGCAGGAGGCCCTCGACGGTCATGGTCACGCCGCCCATCCCCTCGGCATAGCGCACGACGACACCGTCGACAGCGACCCGATGAATGCGCTCGACGATATCGTCCTCGACTTCGTCGCTGGCGACGACGGGCACGCATGCGAGGGGCGCGCATTCGAGGGACGGGTCGTACAACGTCCCGATGACCTCGATCTCGCCACCCGCGCCCGGCGACTGGCCCTGGAATTCATCCTGCTGATCCAGCATCCCGGGCATATCGCCGAGGCCCGCGGCGCGCAGCCACAGACGATGACGGATCATCCACAGCGTATTCGGCGCGTTGTCCGCGCGCACGAACTGCCAACGCCGCCATGCCCGATGCTCGATCCGGGTCCAGACGCCGGTATCGAGGGACAAGGTCCAGACATCCGCATTGTCGAGCAGGATCGGCGCATCCTCGCGGAAGCGCTTGCCGCCGGAGATCCGCAGATGCCGCCCGTCGGCTTCGAGCCGCGCCTCATGTCCATGCAGCCAGCCCGGCGCCTCGCCGGAAGTCGGAAGCGTGCGGAAGCGCCAGGTCCGCGTGTCGAGGAGATGCACCTTCTCGATACGCGCACGTCGATCTTCCGGATAGCCCAGGCAGCCGACCACCACGATTTCATCGCCGACGAGGGTGGCGCTGTGGAAATCCGTCGGCGGGAAGATCTCGCGCGGATAACCGTAGATCGCGATGTCGCCATCGGGCGCGATCACGACCACGTCGTTGTAGATGAAGAAATCGGGATCGTAATGATCTTCATGCTCGCCGCCGATGCAGACGATGCGGCCGTCGGGGAGACGCGTCCGGGATTTGCCGAAACGACGGAAGCACCAGGCCGGCCCGTGCGTGAGCGCGCTGCCGGCAGCGTAGCGACGCACCGCCGCATAGGCGCTGATGCGCGTCCGCACCAGCCATGCCCAGACCGGATTGTCCATGCGGGTCGGGTTGTCGTCGCCGAAGCGTGGGGCGCGCCACTGGTCGAAGATCTCGCGGGGCGCCGGCAAGGGCTCCGACGGGCCCTCGTCCTCATCGTCTTCGTCAATGTCTTCGGAAGCGTCGCGCAAGGGCATTCTCGTCCCGGAACTCCGACGCGATGATGCGGGAAGCTCCGCACGGCGTCCAGCGCTCGCCGCCGCTCAGGACAGCGCCCGCACGAGCTCGGCATCCTTCTCTTCCCACAGTCCGTTCATCCACTGCTGGAAGCGGGCGCGGAATGCGCGATCGTCCTGGTAGTCGCCGCCGAGCAGCGCCTGCGGAATCGGACGCTCGCGCACGATCACCCGGATCTCCGGAATGCGTCCCCCCATCAGGTCCACCATCGACGGCCGCCCACCCGGGTAGACGATGGTCACGTCCAGCACGGCGTGCAGACCGTCACCCATCGCATCGATCACGAACGCCACGCCGCCGGATTTCGGCTTGAGCAGATGGCGATACGGCGATGCCTGTCGGGCATGCTTCTGCGGCGTGAACCGCGTGCCTTCCACGAAATTCATCACCGACACGGGAATCTCGCGGAATTTTTCGCAGGCGCGGCGCGTGGCCTCCATGTCGCGGCGACCGAGTTCGGGGTTCTTCGCGATCTGCTGGCGCGTGTAGCGGCCCATGAACGGAAAATCCAGCGCCCACCAGCACAGCCCCAGCACCGGCACCCAGAACAGCTGCCGTTTGAGGAAAAACCGCAGGAACGGAATCCGCCGGTTGAACACCTTCTGCAACACCACGATGTCGACCCAGCTCTGATGATTGGCCAGCACCAGATAGTGGCCATCCGTCCGCAACGCGGCCTGTTCCTCGACATGGAACCGGGTGCGGGTGAAGCGATCGATCATGACGCTGTTGATCGCGATCCAGGTTTCCGCGAACCAGATCAGCACCGGATTGCACGCGAGCCGTGCCCGCCTGGACGGCAGGATCGCCTTGAACACGGCCACGGCCAGCAACGGCAACGCATTCACCAGCGTGTTGACCGCGATCAGCAACAGCACCGGCACCACGCGCAACCACAACATGAAGGACACCGGACCCTGACTTCGCCGAACGGGGCCGGAAGCGTATCAAATTCGTGTCGCGACGGCTTCGACCGTGCGCGCGGCCCGCGAACACCGTCACGCCGTTTCGGCCGGTCCGTCCGCCCCGGGTCCGCGGGGCGTCGATCGGCATGGCGGGACGAAGGGCGGACGGATCACGCGCTGGGCCAGCCGCGCCCGTCCCTGACGGTTGCCGCGTTCAGCAGCGCATCGCGATCATCCCTGGCGAGACGCACGTCCTCGACGATGTCGTCCACCCGTCAGAGCGATGCGAGGAAGCGGCGGTCAGGCCGTACGCACGCAGGTCGCGGGAGGACGGCATGCGCTGCTCGCCTCGACGATCGGAAGACCCGGACGTCACGGCCGCGCGCGCCAACCTCAATCGGAACCCGCGTGATTGCGTCCGGCGCGCCGCTTCCGCTCATCGTAGGCGCGCACCTGCGCGATCGCGCGATCGCGACTCCAGTCGGCGGGCCTGCCTTCATCGGAGAACCAGACCGCCCCGCCCTCCAGCCACTCCTCGCGGACGTCCTCGATATCGTCGTCATCGGACACGTCGAGCCCGAACTCGGTTCCACAGCAGGAACAGATCTCGAAGCTGTCGTAGGGAAACACCGGGCGGGCCGACAACCCGAGCCAGCCACAGACAGGACAGAAATAGTGCCCGGCATCCATCTCCCCGCTCTCCCCTGCACCTCTTGCGATTGGCCGGAGCGTAACACCACCGAACGCGGCGACCGGCGTCGACATGACGATTCGAGAACTCCGTCCGCAAAACCGGGGGAGACGCCCCGGTCTGATGTCAGGCGCATGACACTGCGCTCATCCCACCCCTCTCATCCGCCCTGCAGGTCGGGCGATCCGGGGCCGACCCCGTGCCCACGTCGCCGTCATCCCGCCGAGAGCGCGTAGCCCTTCCACATCGAACCGGTCACGACCAGCGACCCGCCGTCGAGCACTTCGGTCCGGGTCAAGTCGAACTCCTCCTGCACCAGACGCTGGCCCTTGGCCGCGAACTGCGAGACGACCGCGACGTAGATCGGGGAACGGATGTCCTCCAGCAGGAGGCCGCCCGGCCAGACCACCTGCGGCCCGTAGATCGGATCGCCATCGCTCAGAATCGCGACCTCGACGCCGATCGGATAGTGGTTGACCACCCGCACCTCGTTCAGGACCAGATCCGTGAACGTCTGGTGGATGACCGCGCCGGTCGCCTGACGGTCCTCCGAGGCGATGGCGTCGATCGAGAACGCGGCGGTCGTCTCGGCGAACGCGACGGTCGCGGTCGTGGTGTCGAGGTTGGCGGGGTTGGACGGATCGCCCGAGTAGCGCCCCTGCACCGCGAAATCGGAAGGCAGGTTCACGCTGGTCGAACCGCCCGGAGGCGGCGAGACGATCTTCCAGGCGATGGCCGCCAGCGTGGGCCGCAGCACCGGCATCCTGAACAGCGCCAGGCGCACCATTTCATCCGTCCGATTGATCAGCGTGATCTTCGACATGCACAACACTCCTTTCTTCATCCGATGAACGTTCGGATCCACCGAGCCGAACGCGGTCGGGCGTGGAAGGCGGCCAGTTTCTCGGGGCGCATCGGCGATTGCCGCCGAGATCCCGGACCCGTGCATGCAGCCCTTCGGAATCGACGATCGCGACGCGCAGCCTGCGTTCGCATCCGACCGGACCGGAGTCCCCGTCATCCATTCGCCATCGGGCGACCGTGAAACCATCGCAGTCGACCTCGGGAGCGGTCTTGCCGCATCACCGGACGAATCAGGTGCCGGCGAAATCGGCGGCCGAGGGCGTCCCCGGAAGCGACGTCGCGTACCCGCCCGGGACAAATACCGTCGACAACATGCGCCCACCCACGAACGACTCGATCGCGACCAGGGGCAAGGAATTCGACATGCGGACTCGCTGTCTCGGACAGGGCGCCCACGCCGGTCCCGGCAACGGGACCGGTCAAGTCCGCGAAGCGACGCGCGCCGTATCCGTCGAGTGAGACGCGGCTCCCATCGCATCCATTCACGCGCCCTTATCGCGCCCCTTTATCGCGCCCCCTTGTCACTCCACTGCGAACAGCACCGCATCCAGCACCCGCTGCACCATGTCGTCGATACCGTATTGACGCTGTTCGGAAGACCAGGCTTCGTCGCGACGGAGGTGATCGGACACGGCGCACACGGCGAGCGCCTGGACACGGTGTTCGGCGGCGATGCCGTACAACCCGGCGGCTTCCATCTCGATGCCGAGCACGCCCATCGCATCGAGCGCATCGATCAGCCCCGGATCGGGGTGATAGAAGAGATCGCTGCTGAACACGTTGCCGATCACCGCGCGCAGACCGTTGTCGCGCAACGCATTGGCCACCGGCACCAGCAGACCGTAGCCGGCGATGGCCGCGAAATCCATGCCGCGGAAGCGGCTGCGGTTGACGCCGGAATCGGTGCACGCGCCCTGGGCGAGCACGATGTCGCCGAGTTGCAGATCCTGCGCGATCGCGCCGCAGGTGCCGATGCGCAGCAGTCGACGCACGCCGTACTCGCGCACCAGTTCTGTGGCGTAGATGGACGCCGACGGAATACCCATGCCGGTGCCCATCACCGACACGCGTCGTCCGCGCCAGGTGCCGGTGAAACCACACATCGCGCGGACGCGGGTCACTTCCACCGCGTCCTGCAGCAGGGTGCGCGCGATGTGCTCCGCGCGCAGCGGATCACCGGGCAACAGCACGGTCTCGGCGAAGTCTCCGCGGTTCGCGGCGATGTGCGGCGTAGGCATCTGAACTCCTCAGGTCGAAAGCGGCAGGGCGACGCCGTGCGGCAGCGGCGCAAGTCCGAAATGGCGGGCGAGGGTCTGGCCGAGATCGGCGAAACTCTCGCGCACGCCGGCATCGCCGGGACGCAGACCGCCCCCCACCGCGAGCAAGGGCACGCATTCGCGGGTGTGATCGGAACCCGGCCAGGTCGGATCGTTGCCATGGTCGGCGGTGAACAGGATCAGATCGCCGTCGCGGGCCGATCGCAGCAGCGCGGGCAGACGCGCATCGAAGCGTTCGAGCGCGGCGGCATACCCGGCGACATCGCGGCGATGACCGTATTCGGAATCGAAATCCACCAGATTCACGAACACCAGGCTGCCGTCGGGCGCCGTCGCGAATGTCGTTTCGGTGGCGTCGAGCAGCGCATCGAGACCGCTGGCGGGAATCGCGCGGGTGATGCCCTGCCCGGCGAAGATGTCGGACACCTTGCCGATCGCGAGCACGGTGCGGCCGGCCTCGACGAGCGCGTCGAGCAGGGTCGGCGCCACCGGCGGCACCGCGTAATCGTGGCGATGACCGGTGCGCCGGAAACCCGCGGCGTCCTCGCCCACGAACGGCCGCGCGATCACCCGCGCGATGCGGTAGTCGTCGACGAGGTCGCGCGCGATGCGGCAGGTCTCGTACAGGCGCTCAAGGCCGAAGTGCGTTTCGTGCGCGGCGATCTGGAAGACCGAGTCGGCCGAGGTGTAGACGATGGGTTTCCCGCTGGCGATGTGCTCGGCGCCGAGACGTTCGATGATCTCCGTGCCCGAGGCGCGGCAGTTTCCGAGCACGCCGGGCAATCCGGCGCGCGCGCACAGCGCATCGAGCAGCGCGGCCGGGAAACTGTCCGCGTGCGCGGTGAAATAGCCCCATTCGAACGCGACCGGGACGCCGCACATTTCCCAGTGTCCGCTGGTGGTGTCCTTGCCGGTGGAGCGTTCGCACAGGACCGCCCACACGGCCTCCGGCGCGGGTCGCGCATCCGCGCCCGGGATGCGGCCGTGCGCGCAGGCATGCGCCGCGTGCAGGCCCAGCGCGCGCAGATGCGGCAATCGCGGCGCGCAGGCTTGCAGGATGTGTCCGAACGTATCGGCGCCGGCATCGCCGAAGCGCGCGGCATCGGGGGCCGCGCCGATGCCCAGCGAGTCCAGCACCACCAGCAATGCACGCGCCATCGTCCGTGTCCGCCCTTCAATATCCCTGCGCGACCGGCGCTTCGCCGCCCGCCATCTGCGCGAGCACATCGTCGAGCAGCGCACTGGCACCGATGCGGAAGCGCGCGGGCGTCGCCCAGTCCGGTCCCATCATCCGGTCCACCAACTCGAAATAGACCGCGGCATCGTCGACCCGGCGCACCCCGCCCGCGACCTTGAGTCCGCAGGGACGTCCCGATGCGAGGATCGCGTCGAGCATGATCCGCGCCGCCTCGGGCGTCGCGTTCACCGGCACCTTGCCGGTGGAAGTCTTGAGGAAATCGGCGCCGTTCGCGAGCGCGATGTCGCAGGCGCGGCGGATCGCATGCGGATCGCGCAATTCGCCGGTTTCCAGAATCACCTTGAGCGACGTGCCGGCAGGCATCGCTTCGCGGCATCCGGCGACGATGCGGGCGCCGATCTCGGCGTCGCCGGCGAGCAGGGCCCGCCACGGGAAGACCACATCGACTTCCTGCGCGCCAACCGCGATCGCGCGTCGCGTCTCGCGCACCGCGCGCGCGGCATCGGCCGCGCCATCGGGAAAATTCGTCACCGTCGCCATCCGCACCGGCGTCGCCTCGCCTGCATCCAGTTGCGCGCGACATGCGGCGACATGTTCCGGATACACGCACACCGCCGCGACCGCGCCGAACGGCGTCCTCGCCCGCGCGCACAGCGCCGCGACCTGTGCCGGCGTGTCGTCCTCGCCCAGCGTGGTCAGATCCAGCGCCGCCAAAGCGCGTCGCGCCACCGCATTCGCGTTCATCCCCGACCCCTCCGGCGCCGCCCCCGGCGCGACAGGAGGATTGTTGCGGCCACACGCCGCGACGGCCTTGATGCGGATCAACAACCGGTGGCCGCAGCGCCGTCGGCGCTCCGTTATGGGCTGCCGGGGCCGGATTCAACCCATGACGAACCGGCCATTCCCCCGGCGTCGGCGCGTGTATAGTTCGCCAGCATGGCGGGCATGGCGCCCGGCCACGAATCGCGGAGAGTTGCCATGGGTCTTGTACAGGCGGTGACGGGTGCGGTCGGCGGCATGCTCGCGGACCAGTGGAAGGACTTCTACACGGTGCCGGCCGGTCTGCCGTCGACGGCAGCGCTGTTCGCAGCCGTTCCGCAGGGCACCAATGCCGGGCGCGGTTCGAACACCAGCGGATCCTCCAACATCATCACCAACGGGTCGAAGATCATCGTTCCCGAGGGCTATGGGCTGCTGCTGTTCCAGGACGGCAAGATCACCGCCTTCGTCGCCGAACCCGGCGGTTACGAGTGGCGCTCGGACGATCTCAACTCGCAGTCCATCTTCGCCGGCGACGGCATCGTCAGCCCGCTGATCAAGCAGAGCTGGGAACGCTTCAAGTTCGGCGGCCAGCCGGGCTCGCAGCAGGCCGCCTTCTTCGTCTCGCTGAAGGAACTGCCGGACAACCGCTTCGGCACGCAGTCCGAGATCTACTGGGACGACGGCTTCCTCAACACCCAGGTCGGCGCGGTCACGCGCGGCTCGTACACGCTGAAGATCGTCGACCCGATCCTGTTCGTGAAGAACTTCGTGCCGGCCGCTTACCTGCAGCCGGGCAAAATCTTCGATTTCACCGATCTCGACAACGCCGCCGCCAGCCAGTTGTTCAACGAAGTGGTCGGCTCGCTCGCGCCCGCGTTCAGTCTGTACACGAACGACCCGGGCAAGGGCAACCGCATCACCAAGATCCAGCAGGATTCGGTCGGTTTCGCGAAGAGCCTCTCCGATGCGGTCGAGCAGGGTTACCAGTGGAAGTCCGATCGCGGCCTGGCCATCGTCAAGACCACGATCGTCTCGATCGAATACGACGCGAACACCCGCGAACTGCTCAAGACCGTGCAGCGCGCCGATGCGCTGTCCGGCGCGCGCGGCAACTCGAACCTCCAGGCCAGCGTGGCGCAGGGCATCCAGTCGGCCGGCGAAACCGGCGGCGCCGCGGGTCTGATGGGCATCGGCATGGCCACCGGGATGATGGGCGTCGGTGGACTGCAACAACCGGCGGCGCCGGTCGCGCCGGCTGCCGACGACCCGGTCGCCAAGCTGAAGAAGGCCAAGGAGATGCTCGACCTCGGCCTGATCACCCAGGACGACTACGACGCGCTCAAGGCCAAGGCGCTGGGTCTGTAAACCACGGACCCTGCGACCATGTCCGACCCCAAGACGCCGCCGCCGCTGCCGCCGCGGCCCGTGGACGGTCCCGGCTCACCCCGGGACGTCCCGCCGTTGCCCGGCACGCATCCGATCGACACGTCCAGACTGCCGGACGCGATCCGCGAGGAGTTGGAGGCGCCCGATCCGGTCGCCATCGACACTGCCTCGGCCGAACTCGCCGACGGCATGAACCGCTGTCCGAAATGCGGTTCGACCGACATCCGCCACAAGCCCGGGACCGACCTGCTGGTCTGCCTGTACTGCCGCAACGAATGGGAAGGCACGCGGGTCGAGGAATTGTTCGGCTTCGGTGAAGGCATCGACCAGCTCCGCGGCACCGTCGTCGCCTCCGGCGCGCGCGACATCGTCGCCGATGTCGCCGTCCTGAAGACCTTCAAGTGCACCGGCTGTGGCGCCGAGGTCACGGTCAACACCGAAAGCGCGATGACCGCGCGCTGCCACTGGTGCCGCCACGTCTTCGGCGTGAACGAGCAGGTGCCCAACGGCGCGGTGCCCGACGCGGTCCTGCCCTTCCGCATCAAGAAGGACGACGCGGTCGCGCGCATCCGCCAGTTCGTCGACAAGCGGCGGCTGTTCGCGCTGAAGGCCTTCAAGGAACAGTTCACCCCCGAAAACGTCGTCGGCGTCTACCTGCCCTACATGATCGTCGACGGCAACGCGAGCGCCGACGTCGCGGGCCACGGCGAGATCAAGACCCGCGAATACACGCGCGGCACCGACAACAACAAGAAGACCTACTACGACGCCGACATCTACCAGGTGGAGCGTCACGTGGACTTCACCGTCGACGACCTGCCGCTGGAGTCGTCGTCCGAACGCGGCAACCACGACACCCGCGTCAACACCAACAACATCATCAACACCATCCTGCCGTTCGACACCAAGAACGCGGTGAAGTGGAACGCCTCCTACCTGTCGGGCTTCACCTCGGAGAAGCGCAACCAGGACGTGGAGCACCTGCGCCCGCGACTGGAAGACCAGTTGCTGTCGATCGCCCGCGCCCAGGTCGAAGCCTCGGTGCGGCGCTACGACCGCGGCGTGCGCTGGGAGCAGGAACGGCTCGATGTCCACGGCACGCGCTGGGTCTCGATGTACCTGCCGGTCTGGCTGTACTCGTATCACCAGCCCGGCGACAACGGTGGCATGCTGCACTACATCGCGGTGAACGGCCGCACCGGCGAAACCATGGGCAGCGTGCCGGTACAGCAATGGAAACTGCTGCTGGCCGCCCTCACCACCGGCACCATCATCGAAAGCATCGCGATCGCGATCCTGGCAGGTTCCTCATGAGCGACGACGGCGGACTCTGGCTGCTGCTGGCCGGTCCGGTCGGCGCGACCGCGCTGTACTGGACCCTGTACCGGTACTACCGCAACACCGACAAGTCGCACGGCTTCGAGCGCGAGACCAAGGTCGAAGCGCAGCCGGTCACGGGCTCGGACGCGAAGGTCGACGAGATCGAAGGCACGCAGCGGACACGCATCGAAGGCGACAACGTATCCGATTACCGGAAACGCGTCGCGCGGATCCGGGACACGTGAGGCGTCCGCATCCGCTGTCGTAAGGCAGGCTCCGGACCCGCGCGGCGGGCGGCGGCACGCGCGCGGCCGGGCAGGATCGGTTGACGGACAGAACGGGCACGACAGACATGCGGACATTCGTACTCAGGGCACGGGCGGCGCCGACCGACAGCCAGAAACTGTGGGAATCGGTCGGCAACGACGCGCACACCGAAATCCTGGCGCACACGCTGATGAACGCGTTCTTCGTCGCCCAATCGCATCGCCCGGATGTCGTCGTCTATCTCGTGCTGGAAAGTACCCGGGATTTCTCCCGCACGATCCGCTTCGAGATCAACGAAATGCATGAACTCGACGGCTTCGACGAGCGCGCCCTCCTGACCAAGGTCGCCAAGGCGCTGGACGCCTCGCAGGGCATGGGCAAGGAAGAGACCCGCCCGGTGGAGTCCGGCGTCAGCGTGCGGACGCTGAGCTTCGAACGATTGGTACAGACGCTGGCCGAAGACCACCAGTTGTTCCTGATGGACCGTAAGGGCACGCCGATCCGCGACGTCGCGTTCGCGGACAATCCCTGCTTCCTGCTCACCGACCATATCCCGATGCCGAAGAAGACCATCCCCGGCCTGGAACGCATGGGCGCGAAGAAGATCACGCTGGGACCGACCATGCTGTTCGCGTCGCAATGCGTGGTGCTGATCCATCACGCATTGGATCAAAGGGCGTAGGGCGGACACACGCCCGCCCTGCCGCAATGGCCCGTCCGCGGCGCCGCGCCCGTACCGCATCAACTCACTTCGAGCGTGAAATAGCCCTGTTCCAAGGTGCTGGTATCGACGATCGCGGTGATCACGGCGTCGGGATTGGTGGTGGTGACCGCCGCCGTCGTGATTCCGTTGATGATCGCGTAAATGGAGTAAGTATCGTCGACGGCCAGTGTCACCATCCGAAAGGAGTCGTTGACCACCACGTCCTGCAGGATTGCACCGTCCCTGGCAATCGAGAAGGTGACCGACGCCAGGGTGGTCTTCTGGAACTGCAGCTGATCCGCCCGCGTGCTCGGCAATTCGATCATGTTGAACTGGTACGTGCCCTGCTCGGGCACCTGCAGAATCTGCGCGAGAAAACCAGCGGGGCTGCTCATGTCGATCGGCGCGGAAAGATAGGTGTTGCCATCGATGATGGTGGAGGCCGTCACCTGATAGGCGTTGTCAACGGGAACCTCCAGCTTCGCGCCCGGCGCGATGCCCGGAATGCGCGCGATCACCTGCCCGCCCTTGTGCACCGTGTACATGGCGATATAGGGCGTATTGTTGCGTAGCGTCAGAGAGCTCATGGGGCGTCCTTGTCGGGAAAACACGCCAAGCATACGTAAAACCGGGGGTCAGAGTGGACTTTCCCTACAGGCACCCGCATGCAGGGCATGCATGAAGTCCACGCCGCCGATGCCCCCTCCATGTCCCGCCCAACGCGAATCGATATTCCCGGCATACCGCAGCACGTCATCCTGCGTGGCAACGACCGGCGGCCATGCTTCTTCGCTGATGCCGATTATCTCCGCTACCGCACCGACCTCCGGGAAATCGCCCCGCGCGAAGGCTGCGCGATCCATGCCGATGTCCTGATGACGAATCACGTAGACCTGCTCGTGCCACCCGGATCGCCGGGGCGATCGGCAGGATGATGCAGGCGCTGGGGCGGCGATACGTCCGCAGTATCAACGATCGCTACCATCGTACCGGCACGCTCTGGGAAGGCCACTACAAAGCCTGCCCGGTCGAAGACGGCGCTTATCTGATGCACCGTCATCGCTACATCGAACTCAACCCGTTGCGCGCCGCGATGGTGACCGATCCCGCCGACTACCCCTGGTCCAACCATCGCTGCAACGCGTCGGGCGCCTGCGACCCGCTGGTATTCCACCATCGCTCATATCTATCGATCTCACGGGACCTCGACGAGCGCCGGGCACGCTACCGCGCGTTCGTGATGGAAACCGTGAGCCCGGACGAGTTGGATGCGATACGCGGACATCTCCAACGGCAGCACGCCTACGGCACGCCCCGCTTCCGCGAGGCCATCGAAGCCCAACTCGGGCGCCCGGCGGGGCCGCGGAAGATCGGCAGGCCAAGGAAGGCGGAGGCAAGCGCGGAAAGTGCATTCTGACCCGTGTTTTCGACAACGGATCGGACGCGAAAACATCAGGCGGAGTCGGCTGTTCATGGTGGGGTTCGCTGCGCTCACCCCACCCTACGCGCTACGCGCTCCAAACGCCCCGACCGTTGCGGCTTTCGTAGGGTGGCGGTGAGCAAAGCGAACCCCACCATCACATCGGATCAGACGCGGAAACATGAGGCGTAGCCGGCTGTTTATGGTGGAGTTCGCTGCGCCCGCCCCGCCCTACGCGCCACCCATGGTCCAGCCACCGCTGCAACGCATCGGGCATCTGCGACCCGCTGGTATTCCACCATCGCTCTACGAGAAAGACTTTCCTCGATGCCATAGGGCGGGCTCAAGCCCGCCTTACGAGTTTTCGCGAGGGTTTCCACACCTGCCGCAGACTCGAAGCGTCGTCTTCGGCGGGTCAGGCCGATGTACCCCAGCACACCAGCCAGTAACCCTGGCCTGAGCGCCAGACATGCTCCTCTGCGTTCCATTCCGTGCGAAACGACCAGGCCGCGGTCACTGCGTCAAGTGCAGGCGTGAAACCCGGCACGGGCGTGATCTCCAGAAGCTCGGCAATTCTCGATCGGAGCTCGGCTGCACTTCGCGACAATTGGCGACCGCTCGACACATACGTGTCAATGCACGCATCCGAATCCGTGCCTCGAAAGAGTTCACGCATGGCGACCGCATAAAACGCCGCCGGCGAGTCATGCAGGTCTGCCTGACTGGTGACGAATTCGATCTCCGACTCATTTCGATTGTTCTGCGCGCTAACGATTTTCATGCCTGCAGGGAAT
>JAYRTK010000002.1:0-31362 GCA_041919595.1 Lysobacteraceae bacterium | reverse complement strand
CCCGCCGCGATGGGGCGCCCGGGGGGGTGGGGGTCCGCCGCGGGGCGCGCGGCCGCGCGCCCGCTTCCGTCGCCCGCGCCCCGCGCGGGATACAGCCCGAAATGATCGGGAACGCCGATCTGGATCGACAGTTTCGCCGGGATCGGATCGCCATTGCTGACGCGCAGGGCCTCGACGAATCCCGCATCGCCGAAACCGGGACGGAACTGGGCGATGCCCGGATAGCAGGCATAGCGGCCCGCCACATCGTCGATATGGCGCGAAATCGTCCGCGCTTCCGGGAACATCGACGCATCGCTCATGGCCGTCCTCTCCGTCGGGCCGCCGGCCGTCGGGCGTCGCCTCTCGCGAACGCCGCCGGCCGTCTCCCGCTCATGCCTCCTGATGGAAGAAATCGACCGCTCCGGTCGACAGCGAATAATCCGCACCGACGATCCTCAGCCCTCCCGCGCGGCACATCCGGTCCAGATACACGGAATCCTCGCGCAGCCTGCGCACGGTATCGCGCACATTGGCGCGGATCGCATCGCGCATCCGGCGGTCGTCGTCGCCGGCGCGATCGATGGTTCCGGACAACGCGGGCATGATCCGGCCGACGATCGCGTGCAGCGCCGGCGAGACGTCCTCGGGACGATCCAGCGCTTCCAGCGTGGCCTGCACCGCACCGCAATTGGAATGACCGAGCACCACCACCAGGCGCAGGCCAAAGCGTTCGACCGCGAATTCGATGCTGCCGATCTGCGAAGGCGCGGCGATGTTGCCGGCGACACGGACGACGAACAGATCGCCGAGTCCCTGATCGAACACGAATTCGGCCGGCGCCCGGGAGTCGGAACACCCCAGGATCGCCGCGAACGGACGCTGCGCGCGCGCATGGTCCTCGCGCCTGGCATGGCTGAGCAGCGCTTCCAGACTGACGACATGATCGACGAACCGGCGATTGCCCGCGCGCAATCGCTCCAGCGCCTGATCCGCATCGAGTTGCGGGCCTTTCACGCTCAGCCCTTCGCACCGGCCGCGCGCATGATCTCGGGCAGATCGGTTTCCTGCGCCATCTGCGGGTGCCGCGCCAGTTCCATGCGGCGGATCGTGAAGTGCATCCACAGCAGCGCGGTGCTCACCAGCACGAACAGCAGCATGAAACAGCTGGTCCAGATGCCGATCCGGTCGTTCATCGCGCCGAACACGATCGGCAGGAGGAATCCGCCGAGGCCACCGATCATGCCGACCACGCCCCCGACCGCACCGACATTGTCCGGGTAGTACACCGGGATGTGCTTGTACACCGCCGCCTTGCCCAGCGACATGAAGAAACCGAGCACGAACACCAGCACGGTGAACGGCACCACGCCGACCGTGAGCCGGAACTCGATCGGACCGTTGATGCCGTCGACGACATAAGTGGTCGAAGGGTAGGACAGCAGGAAGGTGCAGATCGCGGAGACGCCGAAGGTCCAGTACATCACCCGTCGCGCGCCGACCTTGTCCGACAACCAGCCACCCACGATGCGGAACAGGCTGGCGGGAATCGAATAGCAGGCCGCGATCATACCGGCGGTCTTCACGTCCAGGCCGTAGGCGCCGGTGAGATAGCGCGGCAGCCACAGCGCGAGGGCGACGAAGGCCCCGAAGACGAAGAAGTAATACAGCGAGAAGCGCCAGACCTGCAGATTGCGCAATGGACGCATCTGCTCGACGAACGGCACCGGCTTCACGCCTTGCGCCCTGCGCCGTTCCAGGCCGGGATCGTCCTTCGTGAAGAGGAAGAACATCACCGCGACCACGGCCAGACCGACCGCCCAGATCCGCGCGACGCCATGCCAGCCGTAGGCGACCATCACCATGGGCGCGAGCAGTTTGGTCACCGCCGAGCCGATGTTGCCGGCACCGAAGATGCCGAGCGCGGTGCCCTGCTTCTCCTGCGGGAACCACTTCGAGACATAGGCGATGCCGACCGCGAAGGACCCGCCGGCGATGCCGACGGCGAGCGCGGCGAGCAGGAACTGCGGATAGGTCGTCGCATACGTGAGCATCCAGGTCGCGGCGGCACCGGCCAGCATCACCAGACTGAAGACGATGCGTCCACCGTACTGCTCGGTCCACACGCCGAGAAACAGCCGGATGAGCGAACCGGTCAGGATCGGCGTTGCCGCGAGCAGGCCGAACTGGGTGTCGTTGAGGCCGAGCTCCTTCTTGATCTGGATGCCGATGATCGAAAAGATGGTCCAGACCGCGAAACAGACGGTGAACGCGAATGTGCTGCTCCACAGGGCGCGACGCTGCCCGACCGGTGCGATGGCGTTCTGTTGCATGATGCGCTGCTCCCTTGAACGATGGTGCGCTGGCGCCGCGATCAAAGCGGCTGCGCGAAGTGTTCCCAGCCTTCGACCGGCCAGCGTTCGCGCAGGCCCTGCAGATAGTCGTGGATCGCGTTCTGGCGCGCCTGGGTTTCCAGATAGGACGACACCACCGGCGCGGCCTCCTCGAACGACAGCGGAGCCCCGCGCTCGAAGGCGTTCACGCGGACGACGTGATGACCGTAGCGGGTTTCGACGGTCAGTCCCGCCAGGCCTTCGCGCAGCATGAAGAGTTGCCGCTCGAATTCCGGCACGGTGTCGCCGCGCTCGACCCAACCCAGCGAGCCGCCCTGCTCGCGCGACGGACACGCGGAATGCAGGGTCGCGAATTCCTCGAACCGGCCGGGCTCTTCGCGCAACCGTGCGATCAGCGCCTCGCCCTGCGTTCTTGCGTGCAGACGCGCGGAGATGTCGTCCGGCGCGGCGGCAAGCAGGATATGGTCGATATCGGCGCGGTCCGGCCGATGCAGACGATCGCGATTGGCCTCGTAGTAACGACGCACCGCCGCGTCGTCCGGCACCGGGGAAACGACTTCGCGTTCGAGCAGCCGGCGGACCATCCCTTCATCGCCGGTCTCGCCACCGTCGCGCGCGCCTTCTCCGGGCGCGCTGTCGTCGGATGCGATCCCGAGCCGCTCGCACTCCAGTCGTACCAGCTCGCGGATCACCAGCACCTGCGCCGCGGCCTCGCGTGCCTGCTGCGGGGTGGCCGCCCGGTGCATCTGCATCTCGCGTGCGATCTCGGCCTCGTCGATCGGCCTGCCCGCGACGCGCAGCCAGACCGGCGGCGGTCCGGGCAGCGACGCGGACGGGTCGTCGGCATGCGCATGGGCGTGCGCGGCGTCGGAAAGCGCACCCGGATCCATGATGATGGGAATCTCGCGTTTGACGCGTCGGTCGTCCATGGTCAGCGCCCCCGGTAGTCGATCGCCGCCTGACGCTTGCGCACGATCTGGTACGGACGGATCAGATAACCGACCGGGACCGACCAGACATGCACCAGCCGGGTGAACGGCGTGATCAGGATCAGGGTCAGGCCGAGCGCGACGTGGGCCTTGTAGATCCAGTGCGCATCGGCGATGTATTCCGCCGCGCCGGGACGGAAGGTCACGATGTGCTGCGCCCACTCGGCGAGCTTGACCATCTGCGAACCATCGAGATGTCCGGCGGACACCACGATCGAGGACAGACCGAGCATCAGCTGCGCGTACAGCAGCACGAGCACCAGTGTGTCGCGGACGGTACCGGTGGCGCGGACGCGCGGGTTGGTCAATCGGCGCACCAGAAGGATGGTCAGACCGATGAAGCAGACCACGCCGAACAGTCCGCCGGCGATCATCGCCAGCAGCTGCTTCTGCCCGCTGGTGATGAACGGTTCGTACACGGCGTGCGGCGTCAGCAGACCGACGAAATGACCGCACAGGATCGCGATCACGCCGAGATGGAACCCATTGCTGCCGAGTCGCATCCATTTGCCGGACAGCAACTGGCTCGATCCGGTGCGCCAGGTGTAGGCGGCATGGTCGAAGCGCGCCCAGCAGCCGATGGCGAACACCGCGAGCGCGATGTAGGGATAGATCTGGAAGACCAGCGTGTCGAGCGCGTTCATTGCAGCACCTTCGATTCGAATCTCTGGGCACCGGCAGGCAGGCGGACGGGTGCGGCGCAGTCCTCCGCGGGCGCTTCCGGGCCGAAGCGGACCGCTTCCTCCTCCCAGACCCGGTCGATCGCTTCCGGCGTGTCGTCGCGCGCTTCGCCGGCGACCCGACGCCGCATCGGCGCCAGATCCACGTCGCCCTGCGCCATCGCGATCAGTGTCTCGAACAGCGCGGCATAGGGGCTTTCCCGCTCCTGCGCGCGCGCGGCCAGCAGCGCCAGGATGTGGCCGATGTGCTTCAGCCAGTCGGACACTTCCGCGACCGGCCGGGCGGACAGGTATTCCAGCACCAGCGGCAGATAGTCGGGCAACTGACGCGTGCAGATCTCGAAACCGCTGCGACGATAGGTCTCGACCAGATCGACCATCGCCTGGCCGCGGTCGCGCGACTCGCCGTGGATGTGCTCGAACAGCAGCAGGCTCATCGCCCGGCCGCGATCGAACAGCGCCAGCCAGCGTTCTTCCGCCTCCATCGGGTCGAGCGCGAGCAGGGTTTCGACGAAACCGCTGAGCGCCACGCGCTGCGCCGGCGTCAGCAGGGTCGGGTCCGCCGCCGCCGCGCGCACATCGTCCGCGTACGTCCACAGCTCCGGACGGGGATATTCCAGAAGAACGGAAACGAGTTTCAGGACGTTCATGCTTTTTCCCTCTCCGGCGTCTGCCGCGCGGGCGGCACGTGGTAGACCTGGGTCGAACGGCCGCCGAACAGCGCTTCGCCGGGCGACGACGGCGAGCAGCCGTTGCCGAACGTGAATCCGCAACCGCCGCGTTCGCCGAAGGCATCGTTGGCGTATTCGCGATGGGCGCTGGGCACCACGAAACGGTCTTCGTAGTTGGCGATGGCGAGATAGCGATACATCTCTTCGGCCTGGGCGACGGTCAGCCCGGCCTGTTCGAGCACCGCGGTGTCCTCGACGCCCTCGACATGCATCGCCCGACGCCAGGCGCGCATGGCGAGCATCCGCTCCATCGCGCGGATCACCGGTGCTTCGTCGCCGGCGGTGAGCAGATTGGCGAGGTAACGCACCGGGATCCGCAGCGACTTCACGTCAGGAATCTCGCCGTTCATGCCGATGCGGCCGGCGTCCGCGGCCGACTGGATCGGCGACAGCGGCGGCACATACCAGACCATCGGCAGCGTGCGGTATTCCGGATGCAGCGGCAACGCCAGCTTCCAGTCGATCGCCATCTTGTAGACCGGCGATTGTCTGGCGGCATCGAGCCAGCTGTCGGGAATGCCCTCCTCGCGCGCCGCGGCGATCACCGCGGGGTCGTTGGGATCGAGGAAGATGTCCAGATGCGCCTGGTACAGATCCTGCTCCGACGGCACGGCCGCGGCCTGTTCGATGCGATCGGCATCGTAGAGCATCACTCCGAGGTAGCGGATGCGTCCGACGCAGGTCTCCGAGCACACCGTGGGCTCGCCCATCTCGATCCGCGGATAGCAGAAGATGCACTTCTCCGATTTGCCGCTTTTCCAGTTGTAGTAGATCTTCTTGTACGGACAGGCGGAGACGCACATGCGCCAACCGCGGCATTTGTCCTGATCGATCAGGACGATGCCATCCTCCTCGCGCTTGTAGATCGCGCCGCTGGGACACGACGCCACGCACGCCGGATTGAGGCAGTGTTCGCACAGCCGGGGCAGATACATCATGAAGGTCTTTTCGAACGCGCCGTAGATCTCCTTCTGCACGCCGTCGAAATTGGCGTCCTTCGAACGCTTGGCGAATTCGGTGCCGAGGATCTCTTCCCAGTTCGGGCCCCAGTGGATCTTCTGCATGCGTTCGCCGGTGATCAGCGAGCGCGGACGCGCGGTGGGCTGATGCTGGCCTTCCGGCGCCTGATGCAGGTGCTGGTAATCGAAATCGAACGGCTCGTAGTAATCGTCGATCTGCGGCAGATCCGGATTGGCGAAGATCTTCGCCAGCAGGCGCAGGCGACCGCCGGCCTTGAGCGTGATCTTCCCGTTCCGGTCGCGAACCCAGCCGCCGTTCCACTTCCGCTGGTTCTCCCATTCCTTCGGGTAACCGACGCCGGGCTTGGTCTCGACGTTGTTGAACCAGGCGTACTCGACGCCTTCGCGGGAGGTCCAGACGTTCTTGCAGGTGATCGAGCAGGTGTGGCAGCCGATGCACTTGTCCAGGTTCAGGACCATCGCGATCTGTGCGCGCACTTTCATCGGGTTGCCTCCTCGGTGGCGGGAACGGGCTCGCCGTCGAGCCAATCGACCTTGTTCATTTTTCTCACGATCACCAGTTCGTCGCGATTGGTGCCGACCGTGCCGTAGTAATTGAAACCGTAGGCGAGCTGCGCATAACCACCGATCATGTGCGTGGGCTTCACCACCACGCGGGTGACCGAGTTGTGGATGCCGCCGCGCGTGCCGGTGACTTCGGAGCCGGGCGTGTTGATGATGCGTTCCTGCGCGTGGTACATCATCGCGATCCCGTTCATCATGCGCTGGCTCACGACCGCTCTGGCCGCGATCGCGCCATTGACGTTGAACAGCTCGATCCAGTCGTTGTCCTCGATCCCCGCGCGCTTCGCGTCGTCCTCGGACAGCCAGACGATCGGTCCGCCGCGCGACAGCGTCTGCATGATCAGGTTGTCGCTGTAGGTGCTGTGGATGCCCCACTTCTGGTGCGGCGTGATCCAGTTGAGCACGATCTCCTTGTGACCGTTGGGCTTCTTGCCCATGATCGGCTTGACCGTCTTGGTGTCCACCGGCGGCCGATACCCCATGAGCGACTCGCCGAAGTCGCGCATCCATTCGTGATCCTGATAGAACTGCTGGCGGCCGGTGAGGGTGCGCCACGGGATCAGCTCGTGGACGTTGGTGTAGCCGGCGTTGTAGCTGACGTGCTCGTCCTCGAGCCCGGACCAGATCGGCGAGCTGATGATCTTGCGCGGCTGCGCCTGGATGTCGCGGAAGCGGATGGCTTCATGTTCCTTGCCGACGGCAAGATGGGTGTGCTCGCGCCCGGTGAACGTTCCGAGCGATTCCCAGGCCTTCACCGCCACATGGCCGTTGGTTTCCGGCGCGAGGTGCATGATCGCCTCGGCCGCGTCGATGGCCGTTTCCAGCCGCGGCCGACCTTTGCTGAGACCTTCCTCGGCGACTTCGTGATTGAGCTTGCCGAGAAACTCGACTTCGTGTTTCGTGTCCCAGTTCATGCCCTTGCCGCCGTTGCCCTGCTTGTCCAGCAGCGGTCCGAGCGATGTGAACTTCCTGTAGAGATTCGGATAGTCGCGCTCGACCACCACCATGCTCGGCGCGGTCTTGCCGGGGATGAGTTCGCACTCGCCCTTTTTCCAGTCGGTCACGCCGAACGGCATGGCGATCTCGTTCGGCGTGTCGTGCAGCGTCGGCACCAGCACCAGATCCTTCTCGACGCCGAGCACGCCCGGCGCCAACTCGCTCACGGTGCGCGCGATGCCCTTGAAGATCTCCCAGTCGCTGCGCGCTTCCCAAGCCGGATCCACCGCTTTCGACAGCGGATGGATGAACGGGTGCATGTCGGAGGTGTTCAGGTCGTCCTTCTCGTACCAGGTCGCGGTCGGCAGCACGATGTCCGAATACAGCGCCGTGGTGCACATGCGGAAGTCCAGCGTGACCAGCAGGTCGAGCTTGCCTTCCGGCGCCTCGTCGCGCCATTTGACTTCTTCCGGCTTCACCGCGCCACGCTCGCCCAGATCCTTGCCCTGGAGGCCATGCCGGGTGCCCAGCAGATGGCGGAGCATGTACTCGTGCCCCTTGCCGGAGCTGCCCAGCAGGTTGGAGCGCCAGATGAAGAGGTTGCGCGGGTAGTTCTCCGGCGCGTCGGGGTCCGCGAATGCGAAATCGAGGCTGCCGTCCTTGAGCTTGCCCACGGCGTATTCGACCGGGGACACGCCGGCCTGCTCGGCCTCGCGCACGACCTGTAGCGGATTCGTGTTGAGCTGCGGGATGGCGGGCAGCCAGCCCATGCGCACCGCGCGCAGGTTGAAATCGGCCAGCGAGCCCGTGTACTTCGCCTTGTCGGCCAACGGCGAGAGGATCTCGTCGACGCCGAGCTTCTCGTAACGGTATTGGCTGGAGTTGAAGTAGAAGAAGCTGGTGCCGTTCATCTGGCGCGGCGGCTTGCTCCAGTCGGTCGCGAAGGCGATCGGCGCCCAGCCCGATTGCGGCCGCAGCTTCTCCTGCCCGACGTAGTGCGCCCAGCCACCGCCGGTCTGCCCCACGCATCCGCACATCACGAGCATGTTGATCAGCCCGCGGTAGTTCATGTCGTTGTGGTACCAGTGATTCATCGCCGCACCGACGATGATCATGCTGCGGCCCCGGGTCTTGTCCGCGGTGCGCGCGAATTCCCGCGCGATGCGGATCACCTCGCCACGCGGCACGCCGGTGATCCTTTCCTGCCAGGCGGGCGTGCCGGGCACGTCGTCGTCGAAGCTTCCGGCGACATTGCCGCCGCCGAAGCCGCGATCCACCCCGTACTGCGCCAGCAACAGGTCGTAGACCGAAGCGACCGCCCATTCCCGTCCGTCGGCCAGTGACAGGCGCTTGATCGGGATGTTGCGCTCCAGGACTTCGTCGAATTTGGATTCGGTCCAGTATTCGTTCTCGATGCCGCCGAAATACGGGAAGCTGACCGCCTCGATGGCGTCGGCATGTTCTGCGAGGGTCAGGCGCAGACGGGTCTCACGCCCGGCGCTGTCCTTTTCCTCGATGTTCCACTTGCCCTTCTCGCCCCAGCGGAAACCGACCGAACCGTTGGGAACGACGATGCCGCCGGTGACGTCATCGTAGGCCAGCGTCTTCCACTCCGGATTGTTCGCCTCGCCCAGCCCGCCCAGATCGCTGGCGCGCAGGAAGCGCTCCGGCACCAGCCGGCCATCCGCGCGCTTCTCCAGGCGCACCAGCAACGGCATGTCGCTGTACTGGCGGCAGTAATCGGTGAAGTACTGCGACGGCTGGTCGACGTGGAATTCCTTCAGGATCACGTGACCGAACGCGAAGGCCAGCGCGGCGTCGGTGCCCTGCTTCGGATGCAGCCAGTGATCGGTGAGCTTCGCGACTTCGGAATAGTCCGGCGTGATCGCGACCGTCTTGGTGCCGTTGTAGCGCGCCTCGGTGAAGAAGTGCGCATCCGGCGTGCGCGTCTGCGGGACGTTCGAGCCCCAGGCGATGATGTAGCGGCTGTTGTACCAGTCCGCGGATTCGGGGACGTCGGTCTGCTCGCCCCAGATCTGCGGGCTCGCCGGCGGCAGATCGCAATACCAGTCGTAGAAACTCAGGCATGCGCCGCCGAGCAGCGACAGGTAGCGGGCGCCGGCGGCGTAACTGACCATCGACATCGCCGGGATCGGCGAGAAACCGACGACACGATCGGGCCCGTACTGCCTGACCGTGTAGAGGTTCGAGGCCGCGATCAGTTCGTTGGCTTCATCCCACTCGACCCGCACGAAGCCACCCATGCCACGTTTGTTCTTGTAACTCTTGGCCTTGTCCGGATCTTCGACGATCGACGCCCATGCCTCGACCGGCGATCGAGTCTTCCGCGCCTCACGCCACAGTCTCAGCAGCGCCGAGCGCATCAACGGGTACTTCACCCGGTTCGCGCTGTACAGGTACCAGGAATAGCTGGCGCCGCGCGGGCAACCGCGCGGCTCGTGGTTCGGCAGATCGGGACGGGTGCGCGGGTAATCGGTCTGCTGCGTTTCCCACGTGACCAGTCCGTTCTTCACGTAGACCTTCCAGCTGCAGGAGCCGGTGCAGTTCACGCCGTGGGTCGAGCGCACGATCTTGTCGTACTGCCAGCGTTGCCGGTAGCCGTCTTCCCAGCTTCTGTCGTCGCTGCGACTGGCGCCGTGTCCGTCGGAAAATTCCTCCGGGGCGGGTTTGAGGAAATTCAGCCGGTCGAGGAAATGGCTCATGTCGGTTTCTCGTGTTGCGTCGTGGCGATGGGCTGCGTGGCGGGAGGACTCACGGGTTCTTCACGTAGGCGTTCCTGCGCAGGTAGAACCACCAGTTCAGGAACAGGCACAGACCGTAGAACACCGCGAAGCCGTACATCGCCAGCTGCGGTGTGCCGGCCTTGATCTGATTGCCGATGACGATCGGCGCGACGAACGCGCCGTAGGCGGCGACCGCGGACGTCCAGCCCAGCACCGGGCCCGCCTGCTGGCGATCGAAGATCACGCCGATCGTGCGGAAGGTGCTGCCGTTGCCGATGCCGCTGGCGGCGAACAGGACCAGGAACAGGGCGAGGAAGGCCGGGAAGTACTGCTCCGGCGTCGCCGAGCCGTAGGCCTGCATCATCACGTAGCCGACCGCCACCGAAGCCACGACCATGACCGCGGAAATGACCTGGGTGATGATCGAACCGCCCCACTTGTCGGAGATCCAGCCGCCGACCGGACGCACCGCCGCACCGACGAAGGGCCCCAGCCAGGCATAGGTGAAGGCCGACGGCGCATTCGGATTCTTCAGCGTGTGTTCGATCACGCCATCGGCGCCCGGCACGTGGCTGATGCCGAAGATCACCGTGATCGACAACGGCAGCGCCATCGAGAAGCCGATGAAGGAACCGAACGTCACGATGTACAGCGCGGTCATCGACCACGTGTGCCTGTTCCTGAAGATCGCGAACTGCTTCGCGATGTTCTCCTTCATCGTGCCGAAGGCGGCCAGCTTCATGACCGTCAGCGCCGCGATGATGTCCAGCGGCACCGCCACCCACATGTTGATCAGTCCCAGACCGGTGGGTTGGGGCAGGTAGATGTAGAGGATGGCGATCGACGGAACGAAAGCCAGCGTGTACAGGTACGTGATCTTGGCGAAGGCGGCGAGCGGATTGCCGGTCGAAGGCGAGACCGTCCTGAGGTTGTTCATGCCCCACCAGCAGGCGATCGACAGCGGCACCAGCGACAGCACCCAGGCGAAGCCCGCGTTCTGGATCCAGGTCGGCGTTCCGGCCAGGATCTTGCCGAAGATCCAGCCGCTGTCCTTCTGCAGCAGCATCGGTTCGCCGCCGAGCGCGCCGAACAGTCCCACCGTCATCACCAGCGGAATGACGATCTGCATCGTGGTGACGCCGAAATTGCCGATGCCGGCATTGAGCCCCAGCGCCGTGCCCTGCAGCCGTTTCGGGAAGAAGGTGCTGATGTTGGACATCGACGAGGCGAAGTTGCCGCCGCCGACGCCCGACCACAGCGCCAGCAACTGGAACACCCACAGCGGCCATTCCGGATGCTGCAGCGCGATACCGGTGCCGATCGCCGGCGCGAGCAGCATCGCGGTGGTCAGCGTGATCGTGTTGCGACCGCCGGCCAGACGGATCAGGAACGACGCCGGGATGCGCATGGTGGCGCCCGAGATCCCGGCGATCGCGGTCAGGGTGAACAGCTCGTCCTGGGTGAACGGAAAGCCCAGGTTGAGCATCTGCACGGTGATGATGCCCCACATGCCCCACACGGCGAAGCCGCACAGCAGCGCGGGCACCGACAGCCACAGGTTGCGGTAGGCGATGCGCTTGCCCGTGGAGGACCAGAACGCTTCATCCTCGATGTTCCAGGTCTCGACCGTGCCCGCGGCGCGTCCGGCGGCGGTCGGAACCGGGCCGCGGGCAGGCGGCTCGGAACGGGCGTTCTGGTTCATGGCGCACTCCGGAAAGTCGGCATCGGCGCATCGCGCCGGATGCCGACAGTCTCCGGGCGCGCCCCGGGAAGGCGCCTTGACCTTCGTCAACCGGACCCGAGTTCACCCTGGCCGGAACGCGCGCGGCGATGGCTGTCGCGCACGTCGATCTCGATGGCAACCCGAAGCGCCTCGGCGCCGGTCACCGGCCACTCGAAATCCAGCGCGTCGCGCCGCGGGCGCTCGGCGGCGAACGCCTCGAATCCCGCCCGCGGCAACACGACCGTCAGGACATCGCCGTCCAGGTGCAGCGCGGGCGCATCCGCGGCGGACAATTGCAGCCTGCGCGTGTGGCGGAGGGTCGGCGTGAACACGGTCGTGTCCTCGACCCGACCGTCGCGCAGCAGGACGTCGAGTTCGGTTTCATCGATGCGCAGGCGCAGTGTCTGCGCGGCGATCCGACATTTCATGGCGATGACTCCTCAGTGCGCGCCGTGCGCGGCATGTCCCGCGCAGGCGCAGTCCGTGACCGCGACCTGGACCGCGACCGGCATCGGGACCGACACCGGGACCGACACCGGGACCGGGTCGATCACCGGAGATGCCGCGTCCACCACCTCGGCCGTCTCCGCGCACAGCGCACAGCCTTCGCTCCATTCGCTGCTGCCGTCGACGTAGTGCTCCTGCTTCCAGATCGGCGCCTCGTGCTTGACCGCCTCGATGACCTCGCGGCAACCACGGAAGGCGGCGTCGCGATGCGGAGTCGCGAAGGCGACGATCACCGCGGTGTCGCCGACCCGCAGTTCGCCTTTCGCATGAGCGACGTACACCTTCGCCTGCGATCCGAAGGCCGCCCGCGCCGCCTCCGCGCTGCGCGCGAACACCGCCAGCGCCAGCGGATCGAAGATGTCGTAATGAATGCCGGTGACGACGCGACCGTGGTTGGCGTCGCGCACGCGGCCGACGAACAGGTCGATCCCGCCGAAGGCCGGATCGCTCACGAACGCCAGCGCCTCCGCCGGGTCGAGCGCGGCCTCGGCGATGTCGACGACACGGCAACGGATCCGTTCGATGTCCTGCATGTCAGCCCCCGCTCACCGGTGGAATGACGGCGAGCCGGCCGTCTGCGGGAATCGGACTCGACGCGCGCAGCAGCGCGTCCTCGGTCGCCAGCGCCGCGCTGCGCAGCAGACCCGCGTCGTAACCCGGCCAGTGCATCCGCGCATGGGCGTCGAACGCCCGACGCACGTCGGCGATGGTCGCGGCGCCGGTCTCTCCGGCCACCGGAACCTCGAGATCGAGCACATCGCGTTCCTGGAACCGGCGGAACGCGCCGAACAGGCGGATCGACACACGCATGGATCACTCCCTCGCGAACAGGACATCATCGAAATGGCACAGCGGATGGACATCGATCGGCGTCCCCGCCGCCAGGGTGGCGGGCTCCGCCGGCACGCCGGCCCAGACCCGCGCACGCAGCAGCGGCCGGGTCTTGAACGACTCCTGGCCCTTGAGCAGACCGACACGGACGACCCCGTCGTCCAGACGCAACTCGGCCTTCTGGAACAGATGGACGTCCGGCTTCTTCGTCAGCGCCTCGGCCAACGGCAGGCGCCAGGGCCGCTCCGGCGCCATGCCGAGCATCCGCCGCAATGCCGTCTCGACGAAGAAACGCAGGCCGACCGCGCTCGAAACCGGATTGCCCGGCAGGCCGAAGAACAACGCACCGTTCGGCAGCACCGCGAACAGCAGCGGCTTGCCCGGCCGCATCCGCAACGTGTGGAAGACGATCTCCGCGCCCATGGCGCGCAGGGTGTCGGGCACGAAATCGTAGCGCCCCTTCGACACCGCGCCGGTCGAGATCGCGATGTCGACGCCGTCCACCATCCATTCGCGCAGCCGCAGCGCGAAGGCGACCGGCTCGTCGGCGATCGTGATCGCGGCATGCAGATCCGCGCCGGCCTCGCGCAGGCGGGTTTCGAGATAGGCGCGATTGGTGTTGTAGATGTGCCCCGGCGCGAGCGGTGCGCCGGGAATGTCGACCAGTTCGCGCCCGGTGCAGACCAGCGCGACCCGCGGCCGACGCACGACCTCGACATCGGCCAGGCCCGCGCCGCGCAGCAGCATCGATTCCGAAGCGCCCAACCGCACGCCGGCCGGTACGGCGTCCTCGCCCGCGGCGATGTCCTCGCCGGCATGCCGCACGTGCTGGCCGCGCGCGTGCAAGCGTTCGATGCGGATGCGCAGCGGGCGGCCATCGTCGCCGCGCGCGAGCACCGACGCCTCCTCGACCGGCACCACGGTGTCCAGCCCTTCCGGCATGCGCGCGCCGGTCATGATCGCGACCGCACCATCGGCGATGCGCACCCCATCGCCCGCCGCCTGCTCCGCGCACACCTCGACGACCGCGCCGTCCCGCACCGCGTCGGACCAGCGCAGGGCGAAACCATCCATCGCGGAATTCGCGAACGGCGGCAGGTCGCGCACGCTGCGATGCGTCGTGGCGGTCACCCGGCCTTCGGCCTGCGCCAGCGGCAAACACTGCGTCTCCAGGGTCGCGCAGCGCGCGAGAATCAGTGCCTGCGCCGCGGCGACGTCGATCATGCGCGCATGCGGCGCGGCGGCGGCGCAGGCGCAGGCGCAGGTCGCCGCGGGGGCGATGGCGGCGGGCACGGCGGTCGGCACGGATGCGGTCATGGATGGGGGTCTCCCTCGATCATCGCGAGTGCATGCGGCAACAGTGGCGCGAGGATGTCCATGCCCTGCGCGACCGCCCTGGGACTGCCCGGCAGACAGATCACCAGCATGCGTTCGCCGACCAGGGCCGCCGTCGCACGGCTGAGCCAGGACAGCGGTGTATGCGCCGCGCTGGCGCTGCGGAACAGTTCGGCCAGTCCGGGCACCTCGCGGGTGGCCACCTGCGCCAACGCTTCGGGCGTGAGATCGCGCGGCCCGAAGCCGGTACCGCCGGTGCACAGCACCAGTCGCGTGCCGCTCGCCGCTTCTTCGCGCAGCGCCTGCGCCAGCGGTGCGATGCCGTCGGCGAGCACGTGTCGGGTCGTCCGCGCACCGAGTCCGCGCAACGCATCCTCCGCGATCGGTCCGCTGCGATCCCCGTAAATGCCGCTCGCGGCACGGTCGCTCAACGTGATCACCGCCGCCCGCACCCCGTCGAGGCGCGGCGCGACCCGCGGGCGGTATTGCCGGCGTTCGGCCGCATCCATGCCATCGGGATGCACCCACAGGCCCGACTTGCCGCCTTCCTTGAACAGCAGGCGCACGCCGCCGATGACGAGCGCGGGTTCGACCGGCTTGGTGAGGTCGTACAACGTCAGCAGCGCCGCGGACGCGCCGGCCAGCGCTTCCATCTCGACGCCGGTGCGTGCGGTGAGCGCGGCTTCGCAGTACACGCGGATCGCATGCCGCTCCGGCACCGGTACGCAGCGCACCGCGACGAATTCCAGCGCCAGCGGATGGCACAGCGGCATCAGTGCCGCCGCCTGTTTCGCCCCCTGGATCCCGGCGATCTCGGCCATCGCCAACGCATCGCCCTTGGGCAGCGCGCCTTCGACGATCGCGGCGAACCCGACCGGGCCTGCGATCAATTCGCCCACCGCCACCGCACGCCGTTCGCTCGGGCGCTTGCGACGGAGATCGGCCATGTGGAAGCGCGCGGCTGCGGACGACGCAGCGGACGGTGACTCGGCGATCGCGTGCATTCAGCCTCCCACCGTCGACAGATTCGGGGTCAACCCGGTCTCGCCCGCATGCAGGCCGTGACCGAGCGCCTTGAGTCCGAGCTGCCCATACAACCGGGCGACCAGGGCATCGCGGTCGTCGTCCGATTGCAGCAGCGGACGCAGCGGCACGCCGACGTTGCCGAACAGGCACAGGCGCAGATCGCCCTGCGCGGTCACCCGCAGGCGATTGCAGCCGGCGCAGAAGTCCTTGGAATAGGGGGCGATGACGCCGATCCGTCCGGCGTAATCGGGATGCGCGTATTCGCGCGCCGGGCCGGCATCGGCGGCGCGCGGCATCGCCCGCCAACCGTCCGCCTGCAGCGCGTCTTCCAGCGATTCCGCGCGCAGATGATGCCGTGCGAAGTAGTCGGCGTTGTCGCCGGTGCGCATCAGCTCGATGAATCGCAGGGTCACCGGCCGGTCGCGCAGATACTCGAACCAGGCCGGCAGCTGATCGTCGTTGAGCTCGCGCAGGAGCACGGCGTTGAGCTTGACCGCGGTGTAATCCAGCGCCAGCGCGCGGTCGATCCCGGCGAGCACTTCGTCGAGCCGGTCGTGTCCGGTGATCTTCGCGAAACGCGCGCGATCGAGCGCGTCGACGCTGACGTTCAGATGGGTCAGGCCCGCGGCACGCCAGTCGTCGACCCGGCGATCGAGCAGGCAGCCGTTGGGGGTCAGTCCGATCTTCCCGATACCCGGCGTCTGCGCGGCGGTGGCGATGATCGCGTTCAGATCCCTGCGCAGCGAAGGTTCGCCGCCGGTGATCCGCAATTTGCGCATGCCGACCGCCGCGAACGCGCGCAGCAGGCGCGCGATCTCGTCGGTCTCCAGCGCGGCGGGACGTCCGGGTACCGCCCGATAGCCCGCCGGCAGGCAATAGCTGCAGCGGAAGTTGCAGGCTTCGGTGACCGACAGCCGCAAATAGGGAAACGTCCGGCCGAACCGGTCCGCCAGCACGCGCATGTTCTCGATCGCTCCTTTCCAGTCGGGCGACGCGGCCGTTTCCAGCCGCGCCGGGTGGCCCGGATCGTTCCGGACCACGGACGCCGCCCATGCCGGCAGACGGACATCATCTGCGGGCGAAGGTACGGTGCCTCGGAGTGCCACCCGCCGGAGCGGGCGACCGCATGCAGGCTAGGGGGCGGCGGTGGAAGCGTCGTTGATGTGGGTCAAGGGCATCGCACCCGACTGCGGCGAGAATGGCCGCGTTCCCGCTTCCTTCTCCGCTTCGTCCGCATTCCGGTCCCGACACGGCCCCATGCCCGCACCCACCCGTCCCCTGGTCTATTCCTGCTCCGGCTGTTCCAGCGCGGCGCAGATGGCGAACCGGCTCGCGCTGCGGCTCGATCGAGAAGGTGTCGCCGAAATGTCCTGCATCGCGGGCGTCGGCGGCGGCGTGCCCGGCCTGGTGAAGACGGCCCGCGCCGGTCGTCCGATCCTCGCGCTCGACGGCTGCCCGATGGCCTGCGTCGCCGCCTGCCTGTCGAACGCGGGTGTCGTCGCTGACGCCCATCTGGTGCTCTCGGCGTACGGCGTGAAGAAGACCAGGCATGCCGACCCGGATCCGGCCGAGTGCGATGCGGTGTACCGCGCGCATGTGCGGCCGGCGGCGGCGGGATTGGGCCCGGAGTCCGACGGGACCTGAAGGCCCGCATGCGCGCGCGGGGCGTGCGGCGGCGCATCGTCATCCTCCGCCCGCGCAGGGACGACGGCGCGGTTCACCCGCCTGCCGTTTCCGTCAGCAGCGCGTCGATCTGGCGTTCGAGAAAATCGAAGTACCCGGCCAGATAACTGCTGCCGTGCCCCTGGTCCAGCAGGAATGGATGCATCAGGGTGTGGCGCAGGACCACGATCCGATCCCCCTCTTCCTCGCCTTCGATCAGCGCGTCGTCGGCGAAGCCGAGCGCGGCGAGGATGCGCCCAGTCTCGGCGGCGCCCAGCGCATCCGGCTTGAGCGTGGTGATCGAACCGAAGTACTCGCCCAGTTGCAGCGGCTTGTCCGGGTCTGCGCTCAGGCGCTTGTGCAGTCGCCGCATGAAGCGGTTCATGACGCGCGGATCGGTGTTGCCCTGCGGGTTGATCGCGAGGCACACCAGATTGCTGTCCGGCGCGAACGGCACCAGCGCCCGCACCCGCGGCGCGGCGCGTTCGACGAACGCGTGCGCTTCGGCGAGGAAGGCCTCGGTGGAGCGCACGCTCTGCGCCTGCAGCCGGCCGAAATGTGCGTGATCCAGCGGCAGGGTGCGATGCACGACGTAGACCGCGGCGGCATTCGCGCCGGGCTTGGAGCCTTCGGGGATGTACCGCCCCAGCTGACGATGACGGACGAAGAAATCGCCTGCGTCGTGCTCGGTGAACACGTAGTCCGCCGATTCCGACAGCAGCCCGATCGCACGCTGGTCCCGACAGACGAATGCGCCGGAGCCGTAGGGCAGATAACCGAGCTTGTGCGGATCGATGGTGACCGAATCCATCCGCGCCAGCGCGCCGATCGCGGCATGGACCGCCGGCGTGGGAAAGCGCGCGAATTCGCGCCCGACCGCGTCGGCCGGACGCAGGCCACCGTCCGGCGCGCGGAACAGCGTGCACAGATAACCGCCCCAGGCGGCGTCGGCGTGCAGCGCGAAACCCAGTCCCTGCGCCTGCAGGCGCGCGCGCAGATCGGCCAGCGCGTCGAGCGGGTCGATGGTGCCGAACTCGGTGCTGCCGAGCACGCCCACCGCCATCAGCACCGGCTGCCGCCGACGCAGGCAATCGTCGAGCGCTTCGGCCAGCGCGTCGATGTCCAGACGCATCGCATGCCCGGGAATCAACCGCAATTGCTCGCGGCCAAGACCGAGCATCTTCACGCCCTTGCTCCACGAGTAATGCGCGGTCGAGGGCGCGAACACCTGCGGCGGCGCGAGATCGCGATGGCGTCCGAAGAACGCATGCATGCCCAGCGCTTCGATCCGTTCCTGTTCGACCCGGTCGCGCCAGTGGCGGCGTTCGGACGGCGGCAGTCCCGTCAGGAAGGCCTGCCAGCGCTCCAGCAGTGCGATCGCGTCCGGCTGCGCCAGATTGAACGCCGCCCAGTCGTCCCCGGGAATGCCGTCGAGCGGCACGCCGGCCGCCCGCAGCGCGACCGGAAAGGATTTCAACGCCAGGGCCAGGCGCAGGCCCTGCACGTTCGCGAGGGTCCCGCCGGAGGTGAGATGGCCGAAGGCGCAGTCCGCACGCGCCGGATCGGCGGGATAGCCGATCATCGCCGCCAACTGCAGACCGACCTTCAACTCCAGATCGATCGTCACCGGCGCGGCGTCCGCACTGACGTTGTTGGGGTTGTAGGGCAGCGCGAGGATCTGCGCGGCGAGTCCCGGGATCAGCAGATCGCTGACCATGTGCCCGATGTAGCGCGGACTGTGGAACGGCACGCTGCGCTTGAGCGCCGCCGACAACTGGTGCAGCTCGCGCCGCAGGCGCGATTCGAACGCGATGTAGTCGGGACGGCGGTTGGCGCCGGTGGGAATCGCCGGCGCATCTTCCGGGTGCAGATTGCGCCGCCAGTACACGTGATCGCGCAGGAAGCCGACCACCAGCGATTCGAGCAGGTCGTCGTTCTCGGCGTAGGGCCCGAGAAAATAGGGATACAGGGTCGGATCGTTCATGCGCGCCGCCTCAGCCCGGCCGGCCATCGAGACGCGGGGTGAGATACACCCACGCCGAACGCAGCACCCACGGCAGGAACGCCAGCAGCCAGACCAGCGCGCTGATGCGCCAGCCCAGGGTCGGGTCCGGCATCCATTCGGCCAGCACCCGCGTCAACGCGACCAGATGCATGCCGATGAAGGCGAACGCCGCGATCCGGCCCAGGCGCAGCGGGCGCCCGGAATGCCCGGCGGTCACCCGCGTGACCATCGCCACCAGCAGCGTGCCGAAAAAGCCGACCGCGAGCGCGTGCAGCGGCGCGCGACCGAGCGCGAGGTCCGTGCCGGCAAGGATCCACAGGCTGTCGATCGCATACAGCACCATCGCCAGCGGCAGCCACAGGAACCCCACGAACAACACGATCAACAGCGGCGGCGCCTTCGCCCGCGGCCACCAGCGCCACAGCAGATGCGCGAACAGCACGGCGAGCCCGAGATCCGCCGGCCAACGCCAGGCGGACGCACCCGCCAGTTCGGCGACCAGATGCGCGGCGATGCCCAGCCACATCGCCGGCAAGACCCAGTCCGGTCGATACACGCGGTAGCCGGGCACCGCATTGCCGGCGAAGAAGGGAAACACCCGGTGCGCGACCGTCGCGTAGATCGGCATCAGCAACCCGAAGGCGGCGATGCGGATCGCGAAGTACTGCACATCGGGACGACCCGCGAGCAGTCCGACGCCGAACGCCAGCACCCCGCACAGACCGATCGACAGCGCCAGCAGGCTCGAACGCACATGCGCATCGCGCGACCGTGCGCGCAGCGCCCAACCGCCCAGCACCGCCAGTCCGGCCAGCCAGCCGGCGGCGGTATTGAACCAGCCCACCGACAGCGCGAGGGTCGAGCCCGACCATGCCGCGGACAGGGTCAGCGCCTGCCCGGACAACAGCGCGAGACCGACCGGCAGGTAATGCCAGCGCGTGGCCTCGCGCAGCGCCATCCAGCGCGGGTACACGGTGAGCAGAAAGCCGAACATGAACGTCGGCAGCACCTGGTACTGCATCAGGAAGCCATGCAGCCAGGGCGATGGCACCCCCGGCGTCGCCGCGGACGACCATCCGGTCAGATGCATCCACCACCACAGCATCGAGGCCAGCACGTTGGCGGCGCCGATGAAGAACAACAGGCGGTGCGGCGCCGCGACCAGCGGCGACCAGCGCAGGGCGAGGGGTACGGGGGGAGCGGCGGTCGACATCGCGGCAGGCCGGTCTTTCGGGGCCGCCATCCTGCGGGCTGGGCCACGGCACGGCCATGACCTGGATCAGAAAGCGCCTGCCACCATCTCGCTGTCGGCGCGACGGACGCGACCGACACCGCACCATCGACTGGCACATGCGGGCGGGCGCCGGTCTCCGCATGCTGGGGCTGAAAAACGTGGGCCGGAGTCTGCACCGGAGCCGGGACGACCCGTCGGCGGCGGTCGATCAAGGCCAAGGGCCAAGGCTCAAGACATTGATCCTGAAGCGATTTCAAACGCAGCCATGTGGCCGGTGGCGTTTTTTGACCGCCGACAACGTTGAGAAGTCCCGAAGCGTCACCATGAAGAATCTTCAACCGCAGGCCAACGAGACGCCCGCACACCGTCGGCTCGTTCCATGAACGGAACACTGGGGAACTTTTCCCGGATTTAGCACTCCCATCCCCCGACTGCTAAGATCAAAGACATGAACCAGACCACTGCCCTGATCCCGAACAGCCTGCCGATTCCCAGCGCCCTCGGTTCGCTCGAGGCCTACATCGGCGCGGTCCACCAGATCCCGGTGCTGACGGCCGAGGACGAGCAGGCGCTCGCCCGCCGCTTCCACCAGCAGGACGACCTCGACGCGGCGCGCGAACTGGTGCTCTCGCACCTGCGCTTCGTGGTCCATGTCGCCCGCGGCTACAACGGCTACGGCCTGCAGCTGGCCGACCTGATCCAGGAAGGCAACATCGGCCTGATGAAGGCGGTGAAGCGCTTCGACCCCGAAATCGGCGTGCGTCTGGTGTCGTTCGCGGTGCACTGGATCCGCGCCGAGATGCACGAGTTCATCATCAAGAACTGGCGCATCGTCAAGGTCGCGACCACCAAGGCCCAGCGCAAGCTGTTCTTCAACCTGCGCCGCAGCAAGACCCGCCTGGGCTGGCTCAACGCCGAGGAAGTGCGCGCGGTCGCCAAGGATCTCAACGTCTCCGAGCGCGAGGTCATGGAGATGGAGTCCCGCCTCTCCGGCCGGGACATCGGCTTCGACGCCCCGGACGATGCCGACGAGGACCACGGTCCGCCGGCGCCGGTCGCCTATCTGATGGCCGAGGGCGAAGATCCGGCCCAGGCCTACGAAAGCGCCGACAGCGAAGCCGACCAGCTCGATCTGCTGCGCGAGGGCATGGCCCGCCTCGACGCCCGGTCGCGCGACATCGTCAAGCGCCGCTGGCTGGAGCCCGACAGCAAGGTCACGCTGCAGGAACTGGCCGACGAATACGGCGTTTCCGCCGAACGCATCCGCCAGATCGAAGCCAACGCGCTGAAGAAGATGAAGGCGCTGTTCGCGGCGTAAGCGACGGACCGCTGAAGACACGACGACGGCCCGGGACACCGGGCCGTTTTCGTTGCGAGAGCGTGCGGGTGACCGTGGTCGACAACCAGACCGGCGCCGGCAAGACGGTGACGGCCACGGCGTATTTCGACGACGGCTGGAACTGATCCGCGCGATCCGCTTCCCGCCCGGGGCCCGGGAAACCGGGCCCCAAGCGTGTGCGGGACTGGCGCCCGGGCGGCGATACGTTAGTCTGCGGGCAGTCACGAAGGGAGCGGAACATGGACGACCGGTTGAGAATCGCCCTGCTGATCGATGCCGACAATGCCTCGACGTCGACGCTCGAATACGTGCTCGACGAGATCGCCAATCTCGGCGTGGCCAACGTGCGACGCGCTTACGGAGACTGGGGAAGTTCGAACCTTCGTGGCTGGCGCGAAGCGCTGCTCGCAAACGCAATCCAGCCGATGCAGCAGATCGCCTACACCAGCAAGGGAAACGCATCGGACATGGCAATGGTCATTGATGCGATGGATCTGCTGTACAGCGGTCGCTTCGATGCGTTCGCGCTGATGTCCAGCGACTCCGATTTCACTCCGCTGGCCATGCATCTGCGCGCGCGGGGCATGCAGGTCTACGGCTTTGGCAGAGCCAAAACGCCGACCGCATTCAAATCCGCCTGCACGACCTTCTTTCATGTCGACGCACCCGACGATGCGCATGCAACGCCGCTCCCGCCAGCGGTCGAACCGCCGCGCCCTGTCCCGATCGAAACACCGACATTCACGACGCAAACGCCCGCACCGAGCCTCCCCGCGCAACCGCCTGAGAAGCGATTGGGCGCCGAACTACGCGGCGACACAAGCCTGATCAATCTGCTGCGCGGCGCTGTCGAAGCCACGAAAGGCGAGGACGGCTGGTCGAATCTTGGCGCAATCACGACCCACATCGACAACCGCGGCTCGTTCACACCCAAGAACTACGGCTACAGGACCCTGAAACCGCTCATCGTCGCAACCGAACTGTTCGAGATGCATCCGAAAGGCAACCATGTGCGACCGCTACCGTCGAAAAGCGGGAAGAAGAAAACGACGTAGCGGACACGGGCGGCGCCGTTTTCGGATATCGCAACCCCCGACACCGCGCCACGATGCGCGCTCCCATCCACGGAGCGCCACCATGTCCTTCCAGATCCACGCCCTGCCCGTCGAACCGTTCGCGCCGCTGTTCGCGCTGTCCGACGACGCACTGCGCGAACGCGACATCCGCCGGGTCGTCGCCGACGGGCGCCCGGCGTATCCGTGCCGGGTGAGCCTGCAGGATGCCGTCGAAGGCGATTCGCTGCTGTTGTTGCCGCACGAACACCATCTCGTCGACACGCCGTATCGCGCGTCGGGGCCGATCTACGTGCGCGAGACCGCGACGCAGGCGTCGCCCGGGGTCGGCGAGGTGCCCGTGCTGTTGCGCACGCGGCTGCTGTCGCTGCGCGCCTACGATGCGCGCGGCATGATGGTCTGGGCCGACGTGAGCGCGGGAACGTCGCTGGAAGCCGGCATCACCGAACTGTTCGCGCTCGATCGCGTCGCGTATCTGCATCTGCATTACGCGAAGCCGGGTTGCTACGCCTGCCGGGTCGAACGCGTCTGAGCCTCAGCGCTCCCGCCCGCCGCCGAGGATGATCCGCGCGCTGCGCTGATAGCTCCAGTACGCCTGCGCCCAATCGATCAGGACGACGAGCCGGTTGCGGAAGCCGATCAGGAAGAACACGTGCGCCGCCAGCCAGAACCACCAGGCGAGCAGGCCGGAGAATTTCAGGCCGTGCAGATCAACCACCGCCGCCATCCGGCCGATGGTGGCGAGATTGCCGAAGTCGCGATAACGGAACGGCGGCGGCGTCGCGCCACGCAGGCGCGCGCGGATCGCGCCGCCGATGTAGCGGCCCATCTGCTTCGCGGCGGGGGCGACGCCGGGCACCGGTTTGCCGGCGTACTGCACCGACGCGAGATCGCCGGCGACGAAGATCTCCGGATGACCGGGGACGGTGAGATCGGGTTGCACGATCACGCGTCCGGCGCGGTCCAGCGGCACGCCGAGATCGCGTGCCAGCGGCGAGGCGGCCACGCCCGCGGCCCACAGCACGGTGCGGGCGTCGATGCGTTCTTCGCCGAGCTGCACGCCGCTGTCATCGATCGCCTTCACCGGAACGCCGGTGCGCACTTCGACGCCAAGTCTTTCGAGCTGCCGTCGCGCCTGTTCCGACAGCGATTCCGGGAAACTCGACAGCACCCGCGGCCCCGCTTCCAGCAGCAGCACGCGCGCCCGGCGCGGATCGGCGCGGCGGAATTCGTCGCGCAGCGTGTGCCGCGCGATCTCGGCGAGCGTGCCCGCGAGTTCGACGCCGGTGGGCCCGCCGCCGACGATGGCGAAGGTCAACCAGGCCGCGCGCGCGCCGGCATCGTCCTCGGCCTCGGCGCGTTCGAAGGCGGTCAGGATGCGTCGGCGGATCTCCAGCGCGTCGTCGAGCGTCTTCAGTCCCGGCGCATGCGGCGCCCAGTCGTCGCGGCCGAAATACGCGTGGGTCGCGCCGCTCGCCAGCAACAGCGTGTCGTAGGCGATCGTGCGTCCGTCCGCGAGCCGCACGCATCTATCATCCGGTGCGATGCCGGCGACTTCGCCGAACAGCACGGTCACGTTCTGCTGTCGTCGCAGGATGTGCCGCAGCGGCGCGGCGATGTTCGGCGCCGACAGTCCGGCGGTGGCGACCTGATAGAGCAGCGGCTGGAACAGGTGATGGTTGCCGCGATCGAGCAGCGTGATCCGCACCGGCGCGTCGCGCAGCGCGCGTGCCGCCCACAACCCGCCGAACCCGCCGCCCACGATCACCACATGCATCACCGCATCCTGCCGCGTCGCCGCCATCGTCTTCATCCCGCCGCCACGGCGCCATCGCCGCGGGCGTATTGTCGCGCATCCCGCCGATCGACGCGACGATTCAGGTGATCCACTCGGACGTCGCTTCGGCCTGCCACATGCCGTTCACGCGTCGCAGGATCAGGGTGCCGCCGGTCCAACCGGCCGACCAGATCAGCACGCCCAGATCGCCCCTGCGCGAGACCTCGAACAGTGAAATCCCGGTCGGATGGAATCCACCGCGCGCCTTGCCGATGCGCTCGGCCTGCGCTGGCGTCAGCACCACCACGCGCTGGCGCAATGCCAGACCGGAGAAAGACGCCGCGGGCGCGACCAGGAAGGTGGCGCCGGCGTCGTGGCGCACATCGGTGCCCGCACCGATGGCATGGGCGTTCGCGGGCTCGCCGCCGGTGTGCGCAGCGGTGGTGACGATCGCGCCCAGCGGGCGGCCGAGGATGCGATCGAGTGCGACCGCGAGCGCTTCGCTGCGCGCATCCGATCCCGGGCGCATCGGCACCTGCGGCAGCGGGTCGATGGCGTCGTTCAGGCCATCCTCATCGGTATCGGCGAGCTGTGGATCGAGCAGCAGCGCGCGTTCGACGAGATCGGTCAGCCCGTCGCCATCGGTATCGCGGCGCAGTTCGGCCAGCGGAATCGTCAGTTGCAGGTCGTCGCGCGATTCGGCGATCGGCAGGGTGATCGGCGGAAAGACGATCTTCTCCGGATCGATCCGGCGCAGCGCGACCTCGACGCGCAGCACGTCGCCGTCGAGCAGCGGCCGCTTCGAGGTCGGACGGATCACGTACGGCGCGAACACGCTCAGCCCGGTGTAGAGCGGCGGGGCGAACGTCTCACCGCCGTCCTCGGACACGCTGACCCAGTAGCCGCCGGAGCTGAGTTCACCGGCCGGATCGAGGGTCTGCGACGCCGTGATCGCGACGACCCGGCGACCGGCGACGGCATACCGCACCCGTTCGCCCGCAGGCAGGCGTTCCGCCCACGCCGGCCAAGGCGATCGTTCGCCTTCGGTGTCGAACAGCGGGGCGAAGCCTGCGTCGTCGCTGCGCAGCGTCTTGCGCGGTGTCCGCAACGCGTGCGGCAACGGCGTTTCCGGCCAGGCGGGCGGCGCATCGATCTGGCGATCCATGCGCGCGAGGATGTCCGCCGGCAGATCGGTGGTGACCGTCGCGCTGTGCGTGACCCGCGCAACGGCTTCGACCGCGCCGGTCGCGCGGATCGCCGCGATCACGCCGGCCGGACAGCGATGGCAGCGGCGCACGGCCTCGTCGATGGCGTAGTCGCTGACGCTGCGCGACAGGCCGAGACCGAAGACCAGGCCGGGATAGCCGTCGCGCGCCGCCAGCGCATCGTTCAGCGGCGACCAGACATTCGACCAGTACGGATCATCGTTGGCCCGGAACGTGCCGAGGTGTTCCTGGATCAGCAGCGCGAACGGATCGGCCTCGTCCGGGCGCAGGGCGTGATCGAGCAGACGTCGCAGGCCATCGCGTCGCGCGACTTCGGCCGCATCCGCCTTGTGCCGACGTTCGCCCTCGACGCGCGCGCGCTGCGCGTCGTCGACGCCCGGCCGCCTGGCGAGCGCCGACAGCGCGGCGATGTCCGCCGCCGCATTCGCCGCTGCGTTCGCCGCGCTGGCCGCGTCCTGCGCCGCTTCGATCGCAGCCGATGCCGCATCCGCAGTCGCCGCCGCATCGGTCGCGGATGCAACGGCGTCGGTCGGCGGCGGCGGCAAGGCCTCGGCCAGATCGCGCCACCGCTGCGCCTCCGCGCGGCGGCCCGCCAGCCACAGCGCGGCGGAGAGGGCTCGTCGATCATCCGCATCGAGCGTATCGCGGACGCCCGCGGCGAGCGGATCGGCCTCGGCCGGAATCGCCGCCACGGCGAGGGCCGGATCGCCATCGCGCAGCTCGGCGCGGAGCCGGTCGGCGCGATCTCCGAGATCCGCGCATCGACCAGGCGCAGCAGCGCGAGGCGCAGACTGTCGTCGCCGTACATTTTCGCCGCGTCGGCCAGCTCATGCAGGATCGCCGGATCGTCCGGTGCCGTTTCCAGCAGCGGCGTGAGCACCTGCAGGCATCCGGTCTTCACGTACAGCCGTCGGCGCACCGCCTCTGCCGGTGTGTCGACCTGTCCGACCAGACGGTCGAACGCGGCGCCATCACACGCCTGCAGCTTGTCGATCGTGAACCCGGTCTCGTCGAGCAGCACCGGCAATCGCGGATGCGCCCGGTGCAGCGCGAGATAGCGGCCGACCACCTTGTCCGGATCGGGCTTGTCGTCCTCGAAACCCTGCGCCTGCACGCGCAGGAAGGTCAGTTCGACCAGTGCCCGGGCGACGTCGAGCGGCATCGGTTCGTCTTCCGCGAGCCGGCGGTCGAGTTCGGCGCGGGTCGCGCCGGCCTTGGCCCAGGCGTACAACCGATGTTCGACATCGTCGAGCTGCACACGCAATGCCGCGGATTCGTTGTCGACATAGGTGCCGTCCAGAAAGGTGGCGACCGCGTCCTTCGCCGGCGGCGGCGCGGAGACCGCAGGCGGCGACGGCAGCGACAGTCCCAGGCAGACGACGATGGCGAAGGTGAGGAGCGACGGACTGAACGACATCGGGTTCTCCTCGAAACGCGCGCGACGACGCGTCAACGTGCCGACAGCGGTGGCGGGGTGACGGCAGGATTCAATACAGGTCCACCGGATCCACATCCAGCGACCAGCGCACCTTGCGCGCCTCGGGCAGGGCGTGGATCGCGGGCAGGGCGGCGTCGAGCGCGGCGTGCAGGTCGCGGCGCCGTGACGCGGTCAGCAGCAACTGCGCGCGGTACATGCCGGCGCGGCGCGCCATCGGCGCCGGCACCGGACCGTCCAGCGCCAGGCCTTCGTCCGAGTCGCGCGCGCGCGGCCGCGACACGGCCATCAGTTGCGTCCTGGCCGCCTGCAGGAACTGCAGCGGCGGGTCGGCCTGCTGGGACTCGGCGCGCAGCAGCGCGAGATGCGCGTACGGCGGAAACCCCGCGGCTTCGCGCTGCGCCAGTTCGGTGTCGGCGAAGGCGTGGTAGCCCCCATGGAGCAGGGTCTGCAGCAGCGGATGCTCGGGATGATGAGTCTGCAGGAGGACCGCGCCCGGGCGCTCCGCGCGGCCGGCCCGCCCGGCGACCTGGATCAACAGTTGCGCGAGCTTCTCGCCGGCGCGGAAGTCGGCCGAGAACAGGCCTTCGTCGATGCCCACCACCGCGACGAGCGTCAGGTTCGCCAGATCGTGGCCCTTGGCCAGCATCTGCGTGCCGACGAGAATGCCGGGACGGTCGCCGAGCTCGGCGAAGCGGTGCTCCAGCGCGTCCTTGCGCCGGGTACTGGCGCTGTCGATGCGCAGTACCGGCACGTCGCCGAAGCGTTCGGCCAGATGTTCCTCCAACCGCTCGGTGCCGACGCCCTGCGGCTGCAGGGCCAGACCGGCGCAGTCGGGACAGGCGGGCGGCGGCGTCTGGCGCGCGCCGCAGTGATGGCACTGCAGGCGCCGACCACCGCCGTGCACGGTCATCGGCGACGCCCGCAACGGCGTGCTGCAGCGCCGGCACTGCGCGCTCCAGCCGCAGTCGTGGCACAGCAGCACCGGCGCGTAGCCGCGACGATTCCGGAACACCAGCACCTGGCCGCCCGCGTCCAGCGCCTCGCGGATGCCGAACGTGAGTTCCGGCGAGAGCCCGGCCTCGAGCGGACGCTTGCGCACGTCGAGCACGCGCACCGCCGGCGGGCGCGCGTCGCCGGCGCGCCGATGCAGGCGCAGATGGGCGTAACGGCCGGCGGCGGCGTTGTGCAGCGATTCCAGCGCCGGAGTGGCGCTGCCCAGGATCACCGGCACGTCCAGCGCCTTGGCGCGGACCAGGGCGAAGTCGCGGGCGTGGTAGCGGATGCCGTCCTGCTGCTTGTAGCTGCCGTCGTGCTCTTCGTCGATCACGATCAGACCCGCCTCGGGCAGCGGCAGGAACACCGCCGACCGGGTGCCGACCACCACCCGCGCCTCGCCGCGCCAGGCGGCGGCCCAGACCCGCGCGCGCTCTTGGTCGCCGAGCCCCGAATGCAGGGCGTGCACCGGCACGCCGAGGCGGCGACGGAAGCGCCTGAGGGTCTGCGGGGTCAGCCCGATCTCCGGCACCAGCACCAACGCCTGCCGGCCGCGGGCAAGACAATCGGCGATCGCATGCAGGTAGACCTCGGTCTTGCCGCTGCCGGTCACGCCGTCGAGCAGCCACGGCTGGAATCCGGGCCGCGCACGCAGGGCCTCCAGCGCGGCGGTTTGTTCGTCGTTGAGCACGGGGCCGGGCGCCGGTGCGGGCACGCCCGGCGTGGCCGGCACCGCGAGACGTTCGACCCGCCCGCGTCCCAGCAGCGCACGGGCGGCGGGGCGCCACTCGTCGAGCACGGCATCGAGCGTTGTCTCGTCGACCGCCCCGTTCCGGAGGCTTTCGGCCAGCGCCCGCGGGCGCCCGCGCAGCCGGGACACCCCGGTCGCCCCGGCTTCGGTCAGCCGCCAGGCCCAGGCATGGGTGTCGGGCAGGGGCTCGCCGTGACGCAGCACGCCGGGCAGGGCGGTGGCCAGCACTTCGCCCAGCGGCGCATGGGTGTAGCGGGCGAGCCACAGCAGCGAGGCCAGCAGCTCGCCATGGAGCAGCGGGCGCGCATCGAGCACCGCGTCGGCGCTGCGCAGGTCGGCCGCGAAGGCGGGATCGGGCGCGCCGATCTCGGCCACCACCCCGACCAGGCTGCGATGGCCGAACGGCACCCGCACCCGGCAGCCGACCTCGACCGCACCGTCCAGCGGCGGGCGGTAGTCGAACAGCCGGGGCAACGGCACCGGCAGAGCGACGCGCAGCACGGACTCGGGAGCGGACATGCGCGGCAGTCTACCGACTCCCGGCGGCAGGCTCCCGGGGACGGACTCCGGAAGGCGGTCTCCCGGGGTCCACTTGCGGGCCATTGCTGTCCGACCGCGCACGAATGCACCGCAAGTCCCGGATCGGCAAAGGAATTCGGCATTATCCACACAAGCTGTGGATAAGTTTGTGCATGAATCTCCGCGCGAGGGGGTTTGTGCCGGAAATGCAAGGGTTCCGCGGAGGATGGCGAAAAAAGCGCCACCCGGGCTTATCCAATGAAAATCAGATACTTACCCGTGAAACATGACGATCATGAGGCGAATGCGGGCGTCCACGGCCCGGTTGTTGCGGAATCATGACCGCTGTGCACAACCGCCTGAACGCCCGCCCCCGGCTGAAAGCCTTGCGGCGCCTCGGGGAGCCGATTTCGTGATCGTTGTCAAGTCGGAAGTTCGGCACCCCGGGGCATCATGCGCACCCGTCGTCAGTCCGTTCGGCCGCCAGCATGTCGTCTCCGCACACGCTCGATACCGCCGCTGCCGCCACCTCGGCCCTGGTCGGCTTCCTGCGCGGCGTCGAACGTCGGGCGGCGTTGCTTGCGGAGCTGCAGTGCGGCGAGAGCGAGCACGGCGACCGTGCCCTCGCCGCGACGTTCGAAGCCTTCACCGAAACCGCGCCCGGCACCCAGGCCGAGGACTGGCCGCACCTGTTCTGGACCACCCTGCTGCAGAACCCGGCGCTCAACGCCGAGCCGCTGGCGCCCTTCTGGCACGGCGATTTCTCGCCGCTGGCGCGTCTGGACAGCGGCACCCGCGGGGTCCTGCTGCTGCGGGTGGTGGCGGGTCTGGACGACACCCAGGCCGCGGCGGTGTTCGGCGTGGAGCCGGCCGAATACAAACTGGCGCTGCAGCGTGCCCTGCCGCAGCGGGCCGACGGCAGCCTCGACGGCGAAGCCTGGCTGGCGATGAACGACGAAGCCCGCTACGTGATGAAACACCTGTCGCCCGAACGCGTGGCGGCGATCGCCCGGCTGCGCGATACCGCGATCGCGGCGAAGGCGGCCCCGGTCGCCCAGAAGCCTGCGGCCCGCGGTTCGCTCCCGGTGGCCAAGCCGCGCTGGCTGGACAAGCTGCTGGGCAGCATCAGCCTGCGCTGACCGCAGGCGTCATTCCGGGGGCGCGGCCCTCAACGCGTCGCCCGCAGCACCCGCCGGTTCGCCTGGAAGCGGTCGCCGAAACGCGCGATGCCATCGGCCCGCAGCCGCGGGGCGTGATCGCGGAGATAGTCGTCCAGCGCCGCGCGATCCTGCAGGGTGTACTGCACGCACAGGCCGACGCGGCCGGCGCTCGGCGGCGGCTCCAGCACCTCGAACACCTTGGCGCCCTTGAAGCCCGGCAGCGCCAGGATCTCGGCGACGTGGTCGCGCAGCCAGCGGCGGTAGTCCTCGTGCGCGGCGCCGTCAACCTCGATGTTCACCTCGTAGATCACCGCCCTGCCGCGAACGGCAGGGGCGCGTGCAGCGGCATGGCGGGCGGTCCTGGTGCCTGAAGTCGTCATCGTCCTGTCTCGATTCCGGCGGGGGAATGCCGGCATGAAGTGCAGGCATTATCGGCATGGCGGCGGGCGCGGGCCATCGCGTCCGCACCGGTCGGCTCAGCTGGTCAGCCCGGCCAGCACCGCGTAGACCATCGCGATGCCCAGCAGCATCGAATACACGGTGCCGACCACGGCGTACTTCAGCAGCGTCACCGGCCAGCCCTGGCCGTAGACGCGCTTCTGCATCCACAGCAGGTAGAGCGGTATCAGGACACCGAGGCCAAGGCTGGCGACGATCCTCGCCAGCCCGGCCAGCCACGTCGGCAGACCGGTGATCGACTGCAGCCCGACCAGCAGGAACACCGCCAGCAGCGCGACCAGCATGAAGCAATGGCTGTACAGCGCCACCACCAGATGTTCCAGATAGCCGCGACCGGAACCGAGATA
>JAYRTK010000001.1:0-35543 GCA_041919595.1 Lysobacteraceae bacterium | reverse complement strand
GGCCGCTCCAACGGCTATTCCGCGCCGAGCCCGAACGCCCAGGCGCAGCTGATCGCGAACGCGCTGCGCAAGGCGCGGATCCATCCGGAATCGATCAGTTACATCGAGGGCCACGGCACCGGCACCCGGCTCGGCGACAGTCTGGAAGTCGCGGCCATGACCCAGGCGTTCCGCAAGCAGACCGACAAGAAGCACTACTGTCCGATGGGCTCGGTCAAGGCCAACATCGGTCATTCCGAATCGGCGGCGGGCATGGCTGGACTGGCCAAGGTCCTGCTGCAGATCCGCCATCGGCAACTGGCGCCGACGGTCCACAGCGATCCGGTGAATCCGGACATCGATTTCGCCGATTCGCCGTTCTACCTGCAACGCACGCTGTCGGAGTGGAACCATCTGCCGATGTATCCGCGCCGCGCGCTGATCAATTCCTTCGGCGCCGGCGGGGTCAATGCCTGCGTGATCGTCGAGGAATACGAGAAGCCGCTGTTCGCGGAGGACGCGCGTCTGCCCGGGCCGTATCTGTTCGTGCTGTCGGCGAAGAACGAGCGTCGCCTGCGCGAATACGTCGAGCATCTGCTCGTGCGGTTGCGCGGGGAGCACGCGATCGATCCGTCCGATCTGTGCTACACGCTGCAGGTCGGTCGCGAAGCGATGGCGGAGCGGCTGTCGGCGGTGGTGACCGATATCGCCGATCTGGTCGATCGGCTCGAAGCCTGGGTTCGCCGCAGCGATGCCGCGGGGGTGCACCGCGGCAGCGCCGGTCCGCGTCGCGGCGGCAAGCGCCCGCTCCGGCTGGCGATGGGCGAGCGCGATCTGTCCGAACTGGCGCTGATGTGGGCGGCGGGCGAGGAGGTCGACTGGGAGAGCCTGTATCCGGCGGGCGCACCGCATCGCATCGGTCTGCCGACCTATCCGTTCGCGCGCGACCGTCACTGGGTCGCCGAACCCGCGGAAGCGCCGGCGCCGCAGGCCGTGTCCGCGGGCGTCGCGCAACTGCATCCGCTGATCGGCTACAACGCCTCGACGCTGCGCGAGACCGGCTTCGCCTCGGTGCTCTCGGATGGCGCGTTCTACGCCCGCGATCACACCGTCGGCGGCGAACGCATCTTCCCCGGCGCCGGTTTCCTGGAGATGGCCTGCATCGCCGGCACCATCGCCGGCGAGCGCCGCGTGCGCAGCGTCCGCGACATCGTCTGGGCGCAGCCGCTGAGTTTCCGCCGTGGCGCGCAGAACGTCCGCACCTCGCTCAAGCCGATCGGCGACGCGGTCGAGTTCGCGGTCGTCTCCTTCGACGACGAGCACGAGACCATCGTGCACTCGGAAGGCCGGCTGGTCTTCCGCGAGGGCTGGTCGGCGCCCGTGGCCGCGCCCGAGCGCGCGTCGCTGCAGGCGCTGCGTGCGCGTGCGACCCGGCGCGAGGAGGGGGCGGCCTGGTACGACCGGTTCCGCGAGCACGGCTTCGAATACGGGCCCGCGTTCCGGACCATCCAGGAGATCCTCGTCGGCGACGGGTTCGCGCTCTCGCGGTTGCGGATCGACGATCGCATGAAGGCCGACTACGGTCAGTTCGTGCTGCATCCGAGCATGATCGACGGCGCGCTGCAGACCGTCGCCGGTCTCGCCGGTGGCGTCGATGCCGTCGCGCCGCACGTGCCGTTCGCGCTCGACGAGGTCGAGATCGTGCATCCGATCCCGCAGCACTGCCATGCGCTCGCGACCTTCGCCGATGGCGGCGAACCCAGCCGCGCCGGGATCCGGAAGTTCGACATCCGCCTGCTCAACGAGGACGGCGACGTTCTCGTCGCGATGCGCAATCTCTACGTCCGCGCACTGGTCCGGCCACCGTCGGACCGGCGTTCTCCGGCGCTGGCCTGAGCCGGAGAAGACGTCGGGCGGGGCGTCATGCGTCATCCGTCGCCGCCCGTCGGGGCGGCGACACATTCACGGCGGACGCGACCGGCCACGGCCGGGCGGTCCGCGCAGCGACAAGACAGCACAGCAAAGGAAAACGGTATGACACAGGTGGGAATCGAGGCGATGAATGCGTTCGCGGGCTGCGCCTATCTCGATGTGGGCAAGCTCGCGGCGCACCGCGGTCTGGACACGACGCGGTTCGCGAATCTGCTGATGAAGGAGAAGACGGTCGCGCTGCCGTACGAAGACCCGATCACGTTCGGCGTGAACGCGGCGAAGCCGCTGATCGACGCGATGTCGCCGGAGGATCGCGACCGGATCGAGCTGGTCATCACCAGCACCGAGTCGGCGTTCGATTTCGGCAAGTCGATGAGCACCTACTTCCACCGGCTGCTCGGGCTCAATCGCAACTGCCGCCTGTTCGAGCTGAAGAACGCCTGTTATTCAGGTGTCGCCGGGCTGCAGATGGCGTTCGGTTTCGTGTTGTCGCAGGCGTCTCCCGGCGCCAAGGCGCTGGTCATCGCCACCGATATTTCGCGCTTCCTGACCGAAGAGGGCGGCGATGCCCTGACCCAGGACTGGTCGTTCTTCGAGCCCACCGCCGGTGCCGGCGCGGTGGCGATGATCGTCGGCGAGGATCCGCAGGTGTTCCGGATGGATGTCGGCGCCAACGGCTACTACGGTTACGAAGTGATGGATACCTGCCGCCCGCTGCCCGACAGCGAGGCCGGCAACGCCGATCTGTCGCTGCTGTCGTACCTGGATTGCTGCGAGAGCGCGTATCGCGAGTACGCCAAGCGCGTACAGGACGCGGATTACGCCACCACCTTCGGTTATCTCGCGATGCACACGCCGTTCGGCGGCATGATCAAGGGCGCGCATCGCGACATGATGCGCAAGTTCGCCAAGGCCAAGCCGAGGGAGATCGAGGCCGATTTCCAGCGCCGGGTGGTGCCGGGCATGACCCATTGCCAGCGCGTCGGCAACATCATGGGCGCGACCACCATGCTGTCGCTGGCGAGCACCCTGGAACACGGCGATTTCTCCTCGCCGCAGCGGATCGGCGTGTTTTCCTACGGTTCCGGCTGCTGTTCGGAGTTCTTCAGCGGCGTGGGCACGCAGGAAGGCCAGGCGCGGGTGCGGGCGCAGCGGATCGGCGCACAGCTCGACCGCCGTTACGAACTGTCGATGGACGAATACGAGAGCCTGCTGATCAACAGCCGCGCGGTGAAGTTCGGCACCCGCAATGTCGAGCTGGACACGGATTTCATTCCGCAGGCGCGCAACGCGCACGGGCCGGGCACCCTGGTGCTCACCGGGATCAAGGAGTTCCAGCGCCAGTACGACTGGGTGACCTGAGCCCCCGTCCTGAGCCCCCGCCGGAGGCGGCTTCCCGGTTCCGTGAGGGCCGCCGGTCCGGCCCGTGGCCGGGCCGGCGCGATCACGGTCGGGAACTGGCGGGGGAGCGGTGGCGCGGCGATCCGCGGGCGGCTGGTGAATACGTATGCAGAAGGGCGCCCGGACGCCCTTTGTCTTGGCGCAAGTGATTGATTCACAATGCTCTTCCGGCTCCGGGGAGCAGGTATAATGGCGGACTTCACGCGGTCTCCAGCGCCGCCCCTCCGCCTCACTCCAGGACCCCTCCATGAGCATCGAACAGCTTGCCGACATCGCCCGCGCCATGGTCGCGCCGGGCAAGGGCATCATCGCCATCGACGAATCCAACGCCACCATCGCCAAGCGTTTCGAGGGTGTGGGCATCCCCAACAGCGAAGAGAACCGCCGCGCCTACCGCGAGCTGCTGCTGACCACGCCGAAGCTCAACGAACACATCTCCGGCGCGATCCTGTTCGACGAGACGCTCCGCCAGTCGACCCGGGCCGGCGTGCCGTTCACCAAGGTGATGATGGACAACGGCATCATCCCGGGCATCAAGGTCGACAAGGGCACCCATCCGCTGGCCGGTTGCCCGGGCGAAGTCGTCACCGAAGGCCTCGACGGTCTGCGCGAGCGCCTGAAGGAATACGCCGCGCTCGGCGCGAAGTTCGCCAAGTGGCGCGCGGTGATCAACATCGACGTCGACAACGGCACCCCGACCAACGCCAGCATCGACGCCAACGCCCACGCGCTCGCGCGCTACGCCGCGCTGTGCCAGGAGCAGGGTCTGGTGCCGATGGTGGAGCCGGAAGTGCTGATGGACGGCAACCACGACATCGACGAGTGCTACAACGTCACCGACGCCGTGCTGCGCGCGCTGTTCGACGCGCTGTACCTGCACGGCGTCGAACTCGACGGCACGATCCTGAAGGCCTCGATGGTGATCTCGGGCAAGGACTGCGAGGAGCAGGCTTCGGTCGAGGAAGTGGCCGCCGCCACCCTGCGCTGCCTGAAGTCGACCGTGCCGGCGATCCTGCCGGGCATCGTCTTCCTTTCCGGCGGCCAGAGCGACCAAGCCGCCACCGCGCATCTCGACGCGATGAACAAGGTCGGGCCGCATCCGTGGCCGCTGTCGTTCTCCTACGGGCGCGCGATGCAGTCCGCGGCGCTGAAGATCTGGTCGCAGGATCTGGTGAACAACATCGCCAAGGCGCAGGAAACGGTCTACGCCCGCGCCCGCGACAACGGCCTCGCCGCGCTCGGTCGCTGGAACGGCTGACCCCTCGCGCCACGGCGCGCTCCGCACTGCCCACGAACGCCGGCCCCGTGCCGGCGTTCGTGTTTATGGCGCCTGCGGTCGGGCGGAACGATGCGATCGGGACGGCGCTGCCGGAGAAGAACGCTGGAGCAGACGCTGCCGCGCATAGGTCGAAGGTCATTAGGTCGAACGTCATGGTTTCGCGCGAAAACAGGCCGTTTCGCAACGATGAGTGCCCGTCGTGCCGTTCGGGTGTCGCGATCCGGCGGTTACAATTCGACCCATGCGTACCACCGGGCCTGCCCCCTTGCGATCCTCTCTCCGGTCCCCGTTGCCTTCCGCCTTCCCTTCCGTCCGTCGTCATGCGCTGCGTTCCTGCGCATGCGCGGCGCTGCTCGCGCTGGGCGCCTGCGGCGGCGACCCATCTCCCGCAGCCGGTGCGGGCAAAGGTCCCGGTGCCGGTCCCGGTGGCGATCGGCCGACGCCGGTCACGATCGTGCGCCTGCAGCCGGAAACCTTCGCCGAAAGTATTTCCGCGATCGGTACGGTCAAGGCCCGCGAATCGATCACCGTCACCGCGAAGGTCAGCGAACTGGTGCAGGCGGTGCATTTCGAGAGCGGCGATGAAGTGCGCGCGGGCGCACCGCTGGTCACGCTTTCCGATCGCCAGCAGCAGGCCGCGCTCGTCGAGGCCCAGGCCACGGCCGACGAGGCCGAGCGCCTGTACCGTCGACAGAGCGAACTCGCGGCGCAGCAGTTGATCGCGCGTTCCCAGCTCGACAACCAGCGCGCCGCGCGCGACACCGCCAACGCGCGGGTCGCGCAGATCCGCGCCCAGCTTGCCGATCGCGTGATCCGCGCGCCGTTCGCCGGCGTGCTCGGTCTGCGTCAGGTCAGTCCCGGCGCGCTGGTCACGCCGGGCACCGCGGTCGCGACGCTCGACGACCTCGCCCGCGTCTACGTCGATTTCCCGATCCCCGAGGCGCAGTTGTCGCTGGCGTCGCCCGGACGCGCGATCGGCGGCAGCGCCGCCGCCTGGCCGGGCCGCCGTTTCGAGGGTGTCGTCGCCACCGTCGACGCCCGCGTCGATCCGTCGACGCGCGCGATCACGGTGCGCGCCGATCTGCCCAATCCCGAACGCCTGCTGCGTCCCGGCATGCTGATCAACGTGAGTCTGCCCGGCGCCGAGCGCCAGGCGCTGCGCGTGCCGGAGATCGCGGTGGTGCAGGTCGGGCGCGACAGCTTCCTGTACCGGATGAAGGACGACGGCAGCGTCGAACGCATCGATGTCGTCGTCGGTGCGCGCACCGATGGCAAGGCAGAGATCGTCGAAGGCGCGAAGGCCGGCGACCGCATCGTCGTCGACGGCACCGGCAAGCTGCGTCCCGGGGCGAAAGTGGTCGAAGCGCCGGCCACTGCCGCGCCGCCGTCCGCCGCGCCGCCGCCCGCCGCATCCGGAGGCTGATCCGTGCGCCTGTCCGACGTCTCGATCGAACGTCCGGTCTTCGCGACCGTGCTCAGCCTGTTGTTGATCGTGCTCGGGCTGCTCTCGTATTCGCGATTGACGCTGCGCGAACTGCCGGCGATCGATCCGCCGGTGGTCTCGGTGGACGTCGGCTATCCCGGCGCCTCCGCAGGCGTCGTCGAGACCCGCATCACCCAGGTGCTGGAAGATGCGCTGGCCGGCATCGAGGGCATCGAGACCCTGCAGTCGCGCAGCGTCAACGGACGCTCGTCGGTCACCATCGAATTCACGCTCGAACGCGATATCGAGGCCGCCGCGAACGATGTCCGCGACGCGGTCAGCCGGGTCTCCGGACGCATGCCGGAGGAAGCCGATCCGCCGGAAGTGCAGAAGGCCGACAGCGACTCCGAAGTGATCCTGTGGCTGAACATGAGTTCGGAGCGCATGGACACGCTGCAGCTGACCGACTACGCCGACCGTTACGTGGTCGATCGGCTGTCGGCGCTCAGCGGCGTGTCGCAGGTGCGTGTCGGCGGCCAGCAGCGCTATGCGATGCGGATCTGGCTCGATCGCGATGCGCTCGCCGCGCGCGGACTCACCGCCGGCGATGTCGAAAGCGCGCTGCGTGCCGAGAACATCGAACTGCCGGCCGGCCGGATCGAATCGGCCGATCGCGATTTCACGCTCCGGGTCGAACGCGGCTACCGCAAGCCGGAGGATTTCGCGCAGATTCCGCTGGGCAAGGGCGCCGACGGCTACGTCGTGCGGCTGGGCGATGTCGCACGCACCGAACTGGCGTCGTCCGAACGGCGCGCCTATTTCCGCAGCAACGGCGTGCCGAACGTCGGTCTGGGCATCGTCAAGACTTCGACCGCGAACAGCCTCGACGTGGCGCGCGCCGCGCGCGCCGAGGCCGAGCGGATCCAGAAGGGCCTGCCCGAAGGGACGCGCATCTTCGTCGCCTTCGACAGCACCGTGTTCATCGAGGCGGCGGTCGAACGCGTGTGGTCGACGCTGTTCGAGGCGATCGCGCTGGTGCTGCTGGTGATCTGGCTGTTCCTCGGCAGCGCGCGCGCCGCGCTGATTCCGGCGGTGACCGTGCCGGTCTGTCTGGTCGCCGCGTTCATCGCACTCTACGCCTTCGGCTTCTCGATCAATCTGCTGACCCTGCTCGCGCTGGTGCTGTGCATCGGCCTGGTGGTGGACGACGCCATCGTCGTGCTGGAGAACATCCAGCGCCGCGCGGATCTCGGCGAACCCGCGCTGGTCGCGGCCAAGCGCGGCACCAAGCAGGTCGCGTTCGCGGTGATCTCGACCACCGCGGTACTGGTCGCGGTGTTCCTGCCGATCGGATTCCTCGAAGGCAACACCGGGCGCCTGTTCCGCGAACTGTCGGTCGCGCTGGCGGCGGCGGTCGCGATCTCGGCGCTGGTCGCGCTGACCCTGACGCCGATGATGTCGTCGAAGCTGGTGCGCCCGCACGCCGCCGATCGCCCGAACCGTTTCCATGCCGGCATCGCGCGGGCGCTCGATGCGCTGTCGCGCGGCTACCGGCGTCTGCTCGAACGCAGCATCGATCGCATCTGGCTGTTCGGCGCGCTGATGGTGGCCGCGGTGGCCGCGAGCGCGGTCCTGTTCAAGCTGGTGCCGAGCGAGCTGGCGCCGCCGGAGGATCGCGGGGTGTTCTTCGCCTCGGTGGTCGGCCCCGAAGGCGCGGGTTTCGATTACACCGTCGGTCAGGTCAAGCAGGTCGAGACCCTGCTGTTGAAGCAGGTGGGCGAGGGCAAGCCGCTGCAGCGGGTGAACACCCGCGTGCCCGGCGGCTTCGGTGTCAGCGAGGAGATGCACACCGGTCAGGCGATCGTCTTCCTGCAGGATTGGGACAAGCGCGAGGCGACCACCGACGATGTCGTGTCGCAGGTGCGCAAGGAGCTGGGCGCGTTGCCGGGCGTGCGCGTCAATCCGCAGGTGCGCACCGGTCTCACCCGCGGCGGCGGCCAGCCGTTCCAGATCGTGCTGGGCGGTCCGGATTACGCCGAGCTCGCGCAGTGGCGCGACCGCGTGCTGGCGCGGATCGAGAAGAACCCGAATTTCTTCGCCGCCGATTCCGACTACAAGGAAACCCGTCCGCAGATGCGGGTGTCGATCGACCGCGCGCGCGCGGCGGATCTCGGCGTCTCGGTGACCGAGATCGGACGCACGCTGGAGACGATGATGGGCAGCCGTCGCGTCACCACCTTCGTCGACAACGGCGAGGAATACGACGTGGTCCTGCAGGCCGATCGCGTCGCGCGCGCGACCCCGGCGGATCTGGCCGCGATCCATGTGCGCGGCAACGACGGCGCGCTGGTGCCGCTGTCGAATCTGGTGACCATCAGCGAGCTGGCCGAAGCCGGCAGCCTCAACCGCTTCAACCGCCTGCGCGCGATCACCCTCTCCGCTGGTCTCGCGCCGGGTTACCGGATGGGCGACGCCGTGGCCTGGGTCGAGCAGGTGGTGCGCGAGGAACTGCCGGAGACGGCGCAGATCGACTGGAAGGGCGAGTCGCGCGAATTCCGCAAGGCCGGCGGCGCGGTGCTGATCACCTTCGCGCTCGCGCTGCTGGTGGTGTATCTGGTGCTCGCCGCGCAGTTCGAGAGCTTCATCCATCCGCTGGTCATCATGCTCACCGTGCCGCTGGGCGTGCTCGGCGCGCTGCTCGGACTCTGGATGGCGGGCAGCACGCTGAACCTGTTCAGCCAGATCGGCATCGTGATGCTGGTCGGACTTGCGGCGAAGAACGGCATCCTCATCGTCGAATTCGCCAACCAGTTGCGCGACGAAGGCCGCAACGTGCGCGACGCGATCCTCGAAGCCTGCGCGGTGCGCCTGCGTCCGATCCTGATGACCTCGGTCGCGACCGTCGTCGGCGCGGTGCCGCTGGTCGTGGCCGGCGGTCCGGGTTCGGCCAGTCGTTTCACCATCGGCATCGTGGTGATCTTCGGCGTGGCGTTCTCGACCCTGCTGTCGCTGTTCGTGGTGCCTGCGTTCTATCGCCTGCTGGCGCCGTACACGCGGTCCCCCGAGGCGGTGAAGCACGCGCTGGAGAAGCTGGAGGCGGAGACGCCGGCGGTGGGCGGGCATTGACGACGATGTCCAACGCCGGGAAGGGATGCCGGCCAGGCGGGCATCCCGTCGCCTCCGGGCAGCCTTGCTCCCGTCGCGCTATGCTGGCCCGGTGCTGAGCGAGGGGAGCGGCCGATGAGCATCCAGAAGGAAGTCCCGCAGGCGGTGATCGATGCGCTGGCGCGCGGCGACAAGATGACCGCGATCAAGCTGCTGCGCGAGGCGTCCGGTGGCGATCTGAAATCGGCGATGGAGATGGTGCAGCAGGTCGCCTCGCAGGTGCAGGCGCTCAAGCAGGGGCACAGCGGCCCTCACCAGGTGCCGGAGACCAAGGGCCAGCGCGAGAGCCGCGAGCACACCCAGGAGGTCATGGCCGGCCGGCGTGTGCCGACGGTGATGCCGGGCGACAAGGGCGGCCGGGGGCTGGTCTGGTTGCTGCTGATCGTGCTGATCGCCGGCTGGCTCTTCTTCGGCCGGGGATGACACGGGGCGGGCCATCACGCCGTCGGGCGTAGAATGCCGCCATGTCCGAACATTCTCCCTACGGCCGCGTCGTCCCGCCTTCCGGCGAGCCCGCGCGCCCGCGTCGCGATGCCGAACTGCGCATCTATGGCCTGAACGCGGTGCGCGCGGTACTCGCACGACGCCCGCAATCCATCCGCAAACTCTATCTGGCCGAAGCGCGCATCCCGCAGTTGCAGCCGCTGCTGAAGTGGTGCGTCGCCAACCGCGTGGGGTATCGCGTGGTCGATCCGGCCGATCTGCAGAAACTCGCCGCCAGCGCGCACCACGAAGGCGTGGTCGCCGAGGTGCTGCGCGACGAGCCGCAATCGCTCACGGCGTGGCTGCGCGAACTGCCGCCGGGCCCGTGCTGCGCGCTGTGGCTGGACGGGGTGGGCAATCCGCACAACCTCGGCGCGATCCTGCGTTCGGCCGCGCATTTCGGCATCGCCGCCGCGCTGCTGCCGAAGCATTCGCCGCTGGCATTGTCCGGCGCCGCGGCGCGGGTGGCCGAAGGCGGTGCCGAGGCGGTGCCGTTCGTGCGCCTGGGGCGCGAGGACAACGCCATCGCGCAGTTGCGTGGCGCCGGTTTCGCGCTCGCGGCCACCGTGGTCCGTGGCGGCGGCGACCTGTTCGCGACCAAGCTGCCACAGCGTCTGGTGTTCGTGCTCGGCGCCGAAGGCGAGGGCATGGACGCGGACCTCGCCAAGGCCTGCGACCTGCGCCTGTCGATCCCCGGCAGCGGCGCGGTCGAAAGCCTCAATGTCGCCGCGGCGACGGCGGTGCTGCTGGCGGAGTGGGCACGATCACTCCGCCGCTGATGTGGCTGCGGAGAGCGGGTTGACGCCGCTCCGCCGCAGTGCGCTCACGCCATCCGCTTGATCGCCTGCAGCACCGCTTCGTATTCCGTGGACTTCTCGGGCTCGCGGATCATCGCGGCCAGGGTGGCCGCGAGTGCCGCTTCCTGCAGGATGTGCACCATGTTGTCGTGGGTGACGCGGTTCATGGTGTCGAGCGCGTGCGCCATCGCGTCGACGCATTTGTGCACGCTGCTCACGAAGGCGGGCGAATTGCCGAGTACCGCATCGTTGGAGAACGTCACCGCTGCGCGGATCTGGTCGACGACCTCGTGCCCGGTCGTGTCGGTTTCCGCCGCGGCGCCGGCGCTGGCTTCCGCGGTCTGTGGCGCATCGGCGACGGCAGCGGCTTTCGGCGATGCGCTCTGGATGCCGAAGGCGTTCAGCACCGTCAACAGACTGGTGAGATTGTCGGCGACGCCGGTCTGCGCGACCTTGTCGGTCGCGCCGGCAGCAGCGGCGGTGTCGAGCGAATAGATCTGCATCACGCCCTGATTCGCGGCCGCCTGCGCCAGCGCGTTCTGCTGTTGCTGCGCCGCGACCGCGTTCTCGAACAGGATGCCGGTCGAATGCGCGAAAGACTGATAGAGCGAGCCCATCGCAAAAGCGGGCGCCTCGCCGATCACCTTGACGTTGCTCTGGGTGATGGCGTCGGTGATCTGATCGTTGACGGCGGTCGGGAATGCCATGGGTCTCTCCTTGATCCCGGGGGATGGATGCGGGGTGTGCGCCGAGGATCCGCGGTGTTGTCCGCGGCGTTGTCGCTCAGGGTTTGGCGTCCGCCGGCTTCGGCGCGCTGCCGAAGCCGCCGTCGGCCGAGGCCGCGAGATACGCGAACACGGCATAGGAGGCGGTGTTCTGCGCCAATGCCGCGGGATCGATCTTGTCGAGGGTATCGTCGGGCGTATGGTGCAGATCGAAATAATCGCTGCCGTCCTGGCCCAGCCAGGCCCAGGCCGCACCTTCGCCGGCGATGGGCCCCACGTCCGGGCCCGGGCCGCCCTTGGCCATGGCCTCGATGCCCAGCGGCTTCAACGCCTCGGCGATCTGCGCGGCGGCGGTCCGCGCGTGCGGCGCGGCATTGGTGTTGAAGCCGTAGATGCGGCCGGCGCCGAAGTCGCTTTCGGCGACCAGCTGATGCTGCGCGACCGCAGCCTTGTACTGCAGCGCATAGGCCTTGCCGCCATGCAGGCCCTGCTCCTCGTTGGCGAAGGCGATCACGCGGATCGTGCGTGCCGGCCGCTGCGCCTTCGGCAACTGCGCGATGAGATGACCCGCGCCCATGGTGATGGCCACGCCGGCACCGTCGTCGACCGCCCCGGTGCCGAGATCCCAGGAATCGAGATGGCCACCGATGACGACGACTTCGTCGCGCAGCCCGCGGTCGCGGCCGGTGACCTCGCCGATCACGTTGAACGACGACGCGGTGCCGTCCCAGCCGCAGTCCAGCGCGATGCGGATCCGGACCGGTGCGCCGAGGGCGAGCAGGCGCGTCAACTGTTCGGCGTCCGGCAGGGCCAGCGCCGCCGACGGAATCGGGGTCAGGCCCTCGTCGAAACGGGTGATGCCGGTGTGCGGATAGCGGTGCTGTTCGGTGCCGGCGGAGCGCATCACGTACCCGATCGCACCGGCGCGGATCGCGGCGCTCGGTCCGCGGCTGCGGATCCGGCTCGCCGGGCCGTAGCCGTTGCCGTCGCGGGCACGCTGCATGGTGTAGTCGACGAACGCGATCTTTCCCGCCAGCGAGCCGGCAGGCGCCGCTTCCAGCGCGGCCAGATCGGCGAAGCGCACGATCTCGCCCTCGACCGTGCCGCCGGGGCTGCCGCCCAGGGCGGTCAGATGCAGCGGTTGCGCGTGGTCGCCCAGTATCGCGCCGTGTTCGCTGCGCCGCACCCATTTCGGAAAGCTCACCGGCTGCAGCCAGACCTTGTCGTAACCCAACGCCCGGAATTTCGCCTCGGCCCAGCGCACGGCGCGCGCGTCGGCTTCGCTGCCGGCCAGCCGCGGGCCGACCTCGGTGGTCAGCGATTCCACCACCTGCCAGGACGTGCGGTCCTGCAGCGCGCGTTCGCGCAGTTGCGCGGCGGTGCCGAGGGCGGCTTCGGGAATCCGGGTCTCGTCGGGCGGCGCGGCCAGTGCGGCTGCGGCCGCGACCGTCGCGGCCAGGGTGGCGATGCGGGTCAGACTCGAACGCATTCCGAACTCTCCGGCCGAAAAAAGCGAAGCCGCGAGCGTACCAGCCCGCGGCTTCGTCCGGCCCTGCCGTCGGTCACGCCCGGCGCGACCGCCGCGGCACTCACTTTTTCATCAGGTCGCGGATCTCGCGCAGCAGCAGCACGTCTTCCGGCGGTTCGGCGGGGGCGGCCGGCGCGGCGGCTTCGGCCTTCTTCAGGCGGTTCACGACCTTGATGACCATGAACAGCACGAAGGCGATGATCGTGAAATCGATGATGGTCTGGAGGAACGCGCCGTACTTGATCGCGACCGCGGCGGCGGTTTCCTTGCCGTCGGGGCCGATCACGGCGTCCTGCAGCACATAGGCGGCCGTGCTGAAATCGACACCGCCGGTGAGCTTGCCGATGACCGGCATGATCACGCCGTCGACCAGCGCGCTGACGATCTTGCCGAAGGCGGCGCCGATGATCACGCCGATCGCCAGGTCGACGACGTTGCCTTTCATCGCGAACTCTTTGAATTCCGACATCATGCCCATGGACCGTGCTCCCGGAGGTGGATGGTGGGCAGAGTCTAGAACGCGACGCCGGCCCTGGGGCGCGGCGTGAGGTTTTTTTCAGCGCGGCGCGGCGATGCGGCAATCGAGCCGGATGAGGTCGTCGAGCGAGCCTTCGCAGACATCGCCCGGCTGCAGCGCGGCCACGCCGGCGGGTGTGCCCATGAAGATCAGATCGCCGGCGCGCAGGGCGTACAGTTTCGACAGTTCGTGCAGGATGTCCGGCACGTCCCAGATCAACTGATCCAGCCGCGATTGCTGGCGCAGGACGCCATTGACCCGCAGCGACAGCGTGCGCGGCGCGAGCGTGCCGACGTCCGCCGCCGGGACCAGGACGCTGATCGGCGCCGACTGGTCGAAGGCCTTGCCGGTGTCCCAGGGCAGGCCCTTGGCCTTGGCCGCGGCCTGCAGATCGCGACGGGTCAGATCGAGGCCGATGCCGTAGCCGAAGATCAGCGCGCCGGCCTCGGCGGGGTCGAGCACGCCCGCGGGCGCATCGGCGCCGAGCGCGACGACCAGTTCGATCTCGTGATGCAGATCCTGCGTCCCCGGCGGATAGGTGGCGACGCCGTCGGTGACCAGGGCATCCGCAGGCTTGAGGAAGAACACCGGCGTGCCGCGGTCGTCCTTCGAGGCCGGGGCCGTGGCGCCCATCTCGCGGGCATGGTCGGCGAAGTTGCGGCCGACGCAGTAGATGCGGCGCACCGGAAAGCGGCCGGCGACATCGCGTCCGCGCACGGGCACATGCGGCCGGGCGGGCGGGGGGATGAGATCGTGTCCGGAGTCGTGTCCGGCGACGTGGTCGAGGGTATTCATGCGCGAGATGATCGCGCGCGCGCGGCGTCGGCGTCGAGCCCCGGGCGCGGGTGCCCGCGGCGGTGCGATGGGCGGTGTCAGCGACCGGCGGTGAGTGCCGGCTTGCGCAGGATGCGGTATTCGCCGTCGAGGGTCTTCGCGTCGGCGGCCAGCGGTTGGCCGCGGCGGCGCCACAGCCGGTAGAGCAGCCCCGCGCCCAGCATCGCCGCGCCGATCGCCAGCCCCATCACCAGCAGCACCGCCAGCACCGCGATCCCGAACAGGGCCAGCACGATCCGCAGCAGGCGATGGCGCGGTTTGCGCGGCGCGAAGAAGCCGCGGATGCGATGACGATGACGGTGAAACACGGAAGAGGCGAACATGACGACGTGTCGTGACACACTGGAGGGCCGGCGGCCGGTCGCCGCAGTATCGGATGCCCGATGACCGAAGGTGTGAGAACTTCGTTAAGCCCCGGAGCGGCCGCGCCGCTCATCGCGCTGGCCGATCTGGTCGAAGGCGTTCCGGCCGAATGCGAGGCCGCGATCGACGGCGGCACGGAATCGCTGATCCTGCTGCGCGACGGCGACACCGTGCGTGCCTGGCTCAACATCTGCCCGCACGCGGGGCGTCGTCTGGACTGGGCGCCGGGCAAGTTCCTGTTGTCGAAGTCCGGCCAACTGGTGTGCGCCGCCCACGGCGCGACCTTCGAGCTGGCCGCCGGCGAATGCGTGGCGGGACCGTGCCGCGGCCAGTCCCTGCATGCGGTGGCGGTCACTGCACTGGACGGCGTGGTGAGGTTGGCGCAAGAATCGGAGCAGACCGGTTCCGGTTGACCCTTGGGAGCGCACCCGCATGATGCTTCGCACGTCTTTCCTCACCGCCGCCGTCGCCCTGTGCGGCCTGCCGGCTTCCGCCACGCCTCCGACGACCCCGCCCGCTGGCGCCGAGTGCTTCGATGCCGGCGAAGTGCGCGAAGCGCGCCAGAGCGACGCCCGAACCCTCGCGCTGCGCCTGAACGACCAGTCGCGCTATCGCCTCGATCTCTCGGAAGACTGTCCCGATGCCCTGCAGCGCGAACGCCCGCTGATCGTCAGCCCAGGCGGCATGGTCTGCGCGCGTCCGGAGGCGTATCTCGATCTCGGCGACCGTCGTTGCGCGGTGGCTGCCGCCACCCGGATCGACGCCCGCGAATATGCCGATCTCGCCCTGCGCAGCCAGCGCCGCGCGCCGCAGGACAAGGACACGCTGGAGACGGTCGAGGTGCGCACGCAGCGCAAGCGCGGTTTCGCCGGCACCACCGCGTACTGCCTCGACGCCCGTCACATGCGTGGCTGGAGCGAGGACGGCAACGACATCGTGGTCGAAGTCGCGCCCACGCGCAGCGGCGGCAACCGTTATTACAAGGTCGAGTTCGGCGGGCAGTGCCCGCAGCTGGCTTCGACGAGCGGCCTGCGACTCGAATCGGCGATCGGCGGCAATGCGATCTGCGGCAACGCCGGCGATCGCGCGGTGTTCTTCCGCAACCACGGCGATGCCCGCGACCGCTCGCTGCCCGAGCGCTACGGCTGCAACGTGAGTCTGGTCTATCCGCTGCTGCCGGAAGAACGCAGGACGGCGCAACGCGAGCGCTGAGCCCGCCGCGGCGACGGGGCGTGGTTCGAAGACATGGCCGGGATGACCGGCCATGTCTGTTTCGGGCGAGGGTCGTGTTGGCCCGGTTCACGGATCCGCGCGAAGGGTCTGCGCGAAAGATCCGTGCGAAAAAACCGAGTGTTCCTCAATCCCGCATCAGGGTCGACTTGCCGAACAGGCTTTCCACCAGATCCACCGCGAGTTCGGCGGTGGCGTTGTGGTTGTCGAGTGCCGGGTTGAGTTCGACGATGTCCAGCGAGGCCATGCGGCCGGTGTCGGCGATCATCTCCATCACCAGCTGCGCCTCGCGGTAGTTCGGGCCGCCGGGGACGGTGGTGCCGACGCCCGGCGCGATGCTGGGATCGAGGAAGTCGACGTCGAAGCTGACGTGGAGGTGGGTGTCGTCGTCGACGTCCTCCAGCGCCTCTTCCAGCGCGCGCTTGATCCCGACCTCGTCGATGTAGCGCATGTCGTAGATGTCGAGACCGTAGTCCTTCACCAGTCGCTTCTCGCCCAGATCGACCGAGCGGATGCCGATCTGACGGATCTCGTCCGGACGCATCGCCGGGGCGCTGCCGCCGAGATTCACCAGCGGCGCGGGGCCGAGGCCGCAGAGGCAGGCCACCGGCATGCCGTGCAGGTTGCCCGAGGGCGTGACTTCGTGGGTGTTGAAGTCGGCGTGGGCGTCGAGCCAGAGCACGCGCAGCTTCCTGCCGGTTTCGCGGCAATGGCGGGCGACGGCGGTGATCGAGCCGACGCCCAGGCAATGATCGCCGCCGAGCACGATCGGCAGCCGGCCGAGGCGCAGCTCGGCGCCGACGGCGTCCATCAGCGCGCGGTTCCAGGCCACGACGCCATCGAGATGGCGGTAGCCGTCGACCGGCGGCAGCCAGGGATTGGTCGGCCCGGCGAGATTGCCGCGATCGGCGACATCCACGCCGCGCGCGGCCAGCGCTTCGCCCAGACCGGCGATGCGCAGCGCGTCCGGCCCCATCCTCGCTCCGCGGTGGCCGGCGCCGATGTCGGTGGGCGCGCCGATCAGGGAGACGGGGGGGAAGCTTCGCTGCATGAAGAACGTCCTGGGATGGTGCCGACAGTCCGACTCGAACGGACGACCTACCGCTTACAAGGCGGTTGCTCTACCAACTGAGCTATGCCGGCGAACTGCGCGGGGAGCGTGCCCCGGCGTGAGGCAACGGGAGGCCGATTCTAACAGGACGCTTTCTGGCAGGACGCTTTCTGGCAGGACGTCCGTGGCCGCCGGTTCGACCGGATTTTGCGGTGGGTGGGTGTGCCGCGGGTGCGGCGACGGTCAGCGCAGGGCGGTGCAGTCGATCCCGCGCGCCTGCCCGGCGCCACCGGTGCGGCGCAGGCCGGCGAGATCGGCCGGCCCGGCGATCGCCAGTTCGATCCAGTGCGTGATCCGCGCTGCGCCCAGGGGCTGTGCCTGGGCCGGGAACCCCGCCTTCAGCAGCGTTTCGACATGCTGCCGGGCGCGGGCCTCGGTACTGAACCGGCCCAGCGCGATGCTGTTGGCCTCGGCGCCGTTGGCCACCACCAGCAGGTCGCTGAAGCCGGCCGCGCGCAGACGGACGGCGAGCGCATCGGCCGCCGCGCGGTCGGCGGCGGCGGGCAGGAACACCCGCCAGCCGCGGCCATCGCCCTCGCGTTGTTCGCGTACCTGCAGTCGGCGGGCGAGCGGCCGCAGCGCGGTCTGCGCGTTGGCCGCGGCGGCGGCATCGGCGTACGGACCGAGACGGACGCAGGATTCGCGGTCGGTGGCCGGCGCGGCGGGCGCCTCCTGCGCGGCGACGGGCTCGACGGTCGCCGTGCGATCTGCCGGCGTGGGCGGTTGGGCGGGTCGAGCGGCGGACGCGGGGGCGGACGCGGGGGCGGACGCCACGCGCTCGCCGGCCAGTTGCAGCCGGGCGATGCCCGACGGCGCGTCTTCGCTCGCCACGGGCGCGGCTTCGGGCCGGAACAGCCACCACGCGGCGACGCCCAGGTTCAGCACCGCCAGCAACACGATCAGTCCGCGCATCGTCATGCCGGCATTCTCGCCCACGCCGCGAGCCCTTCCAAGACGAGCGCCGGTGCGTGCAGCGCGTCGGTCGGCAGCCCCGGCCGCAGCCCATCGACGCCGCCGCCGTGCAGAAGCAGCGCGGGCATCGCGCCGAGCAGCGCGACGGCGTCGCGCTTGGCCTGCTCGATCAGCGCCACGGCCGCGCCGTCGCAACCGCTGCGCAGGGCGTCCGCGGTGTTGTCGGCGAACGCGACGAGCGCGCCGCCGTGTTCCGGCAACTGCGCCGCGCGCGCATGCAGTGCCTCGCGCATCAGTGCGGGCGAGGGCGCGATGCGACCACCGCGATGGCCGCCATCGCCGTCGATGAGATCGATCGTGATCGCGGTGCCGATCCCGATCACCAGCCAAGGCGTGCGGCCGCGCGCGCGCGCGCCGAGCATCGCCAGGAAGCGGTCGGTGCCCAGACTCTCCGGTTGCGGGTAGGCGATGCGCAACGCGCCGCAGCGCGCGGTGGTGCGTGCGATCGAGATCCGCGCGCAACGTGCGCTCAGCGCATCGAGCAGGGCGACCCGCAGCGCCGGTGCGGCCACGCTGGTCACGATGGCGGTCTCGAAGCGTGCCGGCAGCGCCGCGTCCCAGCCCGCGGGCAGCGCGAGCCCGTCGTGGGCGATCGCGACCGGTTCGCCGGCACCGCCATCCGCGCGCAGCGGCGCGTATTTCAGCCGGGTGTTGCCGAGGTCGAACAGGACGGTGGCGGTCATGCGCGCATCATGCCTCTGCCGGTGCCCGCCTGCGCACCCGCACCTCGCCCGCGCGCAGCGCGATCTCGCCGTCGCCCGTGCGCAGCCGCAGCGCGCCGTCGTTGGTCGGGCCGAGCACGACGCCCTCGACATCGTGCCCGTCGAACATCGCCGACACCCGCGCACCGCGCAGCGCATCGACCGCGGCGAAACGCGGCAGGAACGGCGCCAGCCCCTCGGCATCGAAACGGTCCAGCGCTTCGGCCAATGCGCCGAGCAGGGCGATCGCCACCCGGTTCCGCGAGGGCGTCGCATCGCCGAGCAGCGCATGCAGGTCGGTCCAGGGCTGGTCGATGGTCGCGCTGGCCGTGTCCGGCATGTGCAGGTTGAGCCCGAGACCGACGACCGCGCGCGGGTGCCCGTCCTGCAGGCCGCCCTCGATCAGCACGCCGCCGAGCTTGCGCAGCGCGCGGCCATCGTCGATCACCAGATCGTTCGGCCATTTCACCCGCACGGCATCCGCGCCCAGCGCCTGCAGCGTTTCCGCCGCGGCCACGCCCACCGCCAGGCTCAGGCCACCGAGACGGGCGAGACCGCCGTCGAATCGCCGCGCCAGCGAGCCATACAGATTCGCGCCCGGCGGCGAAGCCCAGGTCCGGCCCAGGCGGCCGCGCCCGCCGCTCTGGCTGTCCGCGAACAGCGCGACGAGGCCGCTCGCGGGCGTTCGCCGTCGCAGCAGTTCGCTGTTGGTCGAATCGATCGTTTCGACCACCTCGATCGCGGCGAAGCGCGCCGAAGCGGTCGCGGTCAGCCCGGCGCGCAGCGCCTGCGCATCGAGCGCATCGTCTCGCGATGCCGTCGTCATCCGCGTCGCGCCCACCGGTGCAGCAATCGCGCCTTCTCGAATCTCGACTCGGTGCCGGCGCGGAGCCGGGCGAGATTCGCGCGATGGGTGAACACCAGCAGCAGCGCGATCGCGAGCGCGAACACGAGTCGTGGCGCGGCCGCGCCGGTCGCGATCGCCAGCGCGGCGGCGGTGGCGCCGGCGAGGATCGTGCTCAGGCCGACGTAGCCGGTGAGGATCAGCGAGAGCAGCCAGACCGCGAGCAGCGGCGGGATCGCCGCCGGCCACAGCACCGCGATGCCGCCGACCATCGTCGCTGCGCCCTTGCCGCCGCGGAAGCCGTGCCACACCGGCCAGATATGGCCCAGTGCCGCCGCGAATGCGGTCGCGTAGGGCAGCCATGCCGTGTTCGCCACGTCCGCGAAGTGCAGGCCGAGCCACGCCGCCAGCGCGCCCTTGCCGATGTCGATGATCACCACGCCGAGCGCGAATGTCGCGCCCTGGGTGCGGAACGCATTGGTGCCGCCGGCGTTGCCGCTGCCCTGGGTGCGGATGTCGATGCCGCGCAGTCTGCCCAGCAGCAGACTGCCCGAGAACGAGCCGACCAGATAGGCGGCGAGGATCACCGCGCAGGAGACGAGCGCGGCGTTCACGGCGCCACCTTCACGCAGCGGCCGAAGATCGTGTTCGGTCCGATCCAGCCGTTGATGTAACCGCGGTTGTTGCCGATCTGGAACCGGTGACCCTGGATCGCCTTGATGAGATGCAGGTGCTTCGCGCCCTTGACCCTGCACAACACGATGTCGTCGACCTGCAGCGTCGACGGATCGACGACCGGTTCGACCGTGCACGACTGCCCGGATTCGATCCGGCCGGTCATGGATCCGCCGCGCGGACGGAACATCACCGTTTCGCCGCGTCGAAGTCGTTCGATATGTTCCGTCGCCCAGCCCATGCCGCGTTCGTCGCTCCGATGTCTGTCGACGGATTATCGCCCGGCCGGCGGGTGGGCGGCGGATCGTCGCGCGCGCACCGCGCGCACGATGCCGCCGGCGATCGCCGCGGCCAGCGGAAACATCAGCAGCGTCAGCGACGAGAACAGCAGCACGATCCAGGCCCGGGTCTCGCTGCTTCCGGCGAGATACGCATAGGCATTCATCCCGACCCAGACGCCGACGAGACAGCCGAAGGCGCGCAGCATGCCGGCGCGCAGGCCGGCCACGAACAGCGCCAGCGCGAGGATCGCCTGACACACGAAAAAACCGGTGGTGTTGTCGAAGGGCTCGAACGTGCCGGAGATCGCGTACGCCGTCGCCCAGCTCAGCGGGCCGAGGATCAGGCCGAGCGCGAACAGCGCGAGCGCGCGCATGCCGCGATCACCCCGGTGCCGGTTGCAGCGAGACCACCAGCGTCCCGCGGCCGGCATGCGCGCCGATCGCCGGGCCGGTTTCGACCACGTGCGTCTCGACGATGCCGAGCCGCGTGCGCAGCGCCGCGAGCAGCCGTTCGCCGTCGTCGTGCGCATCGCAATGGCCGACGATCGCGCGCAGCGTCGTCGTGCCCAGTGCCTTGCGTACCCGCTTCGCGATGTAGGCGGCGAAGGCTTCCGGCGCCTTCTCCTTCGCGATCAGGCCGCCGGCGACGCCGAGCGTGCCGTTCTCCTTCATTTTCGCCACCGGCGTCAGCCCGGTGAAGCGCACCGCGGGTTCCGCCCAGCGCGGAATGCGGCCGCCGCGCACGGCATGGCGGATATCCCGCGCCATCGCCCAGGTCAGGGTGAGCGGTCGCAGCCGTTCGAGTTCGCGCAGGATCGCATCGGCCTCCATGCCGGCATCGGCCAGCTCGGCCGCGCGCCAGGCCAGCAGTCCCTGGCCACCGGCGACGTTGATGCTGTCGAACACCCGCACGGTGGCGCCGTCGCCGCGCGCCGCGGCGTGCTCGGCCGATTGCAGCGTGCCGGAGATCGCGCGCGACAGACCGACGTAGACCACCGCCGGGTGATGCGCGCCGAGAAATTCGAAACTGCGCCGGAAATCGCCCGGTGGCGGCTGGCTCGTGCGCGGCAGTTGCTGCGAGGTGGTCATGCGCCGATAGAACTCGGCGGTGGCCAGCCCGATCTTGTCGAGATAGTCGCGGCCGTCGAGATTCACCCGCACCGGCACCACATGCACGGCGTAGGCGTCGGCGATCGCTTCGGGCAGATCGGCGGCGCTGTCGGTGACCACCGCCACCCGCGCCGCCCGCTCCGGACTGCGCGACTGCAGCAGCATGTCGTCGGCTTTCATGCCCTCGACCGCGGCGAACGCGGCGCAGGCGTCGAACAACTGCTGCGGCGCGCCCACGTGCGCATGCACGCGCAGCCGCGTACCGCCGCCGGCCAGCACCATCGAATCGGCGCCGATCGCTTCCAGCGCCGTGCGCACGGCATCGCGGTCGATCGTCCGGCCGCTGCCGCCGTCGACGAACAACAGGCATTCGGTGCACCAGCGCCGTTCGGGATCGACCGCGTCGTGCGCCGGATGCGCCTCGTGATCGTGCCCGACGGCATCGTTCGCGGCGACCAGACCGGTGCGCACGCGCAGCGCCCGTGGCCCGCCCTCGACGAATTCGGCGATGCCTTCGAGCAGATCGACGAACCCCTGGGCGCCGGCGTCGACCACCCCCGCCTTCTGCAGCAATGCCATCTGCTGCGGCGTCCGCGCGAGCGCGGTGCGCGCCTGCGCCAGCGCGCGGGCGAAACTGCCGCGCGGATCGCCGCGCAGTTGCGCGGCGGACTCCTGCATCGCGTCGGCGAAACTGTCGATCACGCTGAGGATGGTGCCTTCCACGGGGTGGGCCAGCGCGCCGCGGGCGCTGTCCGCGCCGTGACGCACCGCGGCCGCCAGCGTCTGCGCGTCCAGCACGGGTTGGGCACGGGCGTGCTCGGCCACGCCGTGCAGGAACTGGGCGAGGATCGCGCCGGAATTGCCGCGCGCGCCGTCGATGGCGTCGTCGCCGATCCGGCGCAGCAGTTCGCCGATGTGCCGGCTGCGCCGGCTCAGCGCGCCGTTGAGGAGGCTGCCGAGGGTGAAGGCGAGATTGTTGCCGGTGTCGCCGTCGGCGACCGGGAAGACGTTGATCCGGTTCAGTCCGTCGCGGGCGGCGATGACCCGGCGTGCCCCGGCGATCAGCGCCCGCCGCAGGGTGGCGGCGGTCAGGGTCTGGGCGGAGGGGGTCGGTCCGGGGGCCGGAGCCTCGGCGCTGGCGTCTGCTGGCGGAGTCTGGGCGGGCGTGTTCACGGGGCGAGTCTGCCGCAAGTCCGGGGGCGATGGCTGCTGCATCGCAGCAAGCCCCCGTTCATCCAGCGGTCGGCCCGCGGCCGTCACATCCGCGCTATAGTCGGCGTCTTGCCCGGGGATCGTTCCCCGCACCTCTGGACGACGTCATGCGCCGCTCCCGCAACGCCCTGTTCACGCTGTCCGCGCTCGTCCTGATCGGTCTGTCGATCAGCCTGCCGGCCGTCGCGCGCACCGGCGCGATGATGAATGCCAACAGCGACGCCGCCGAATGCCCGGACGTCGTCGCCGCCGTCGACGACGAAGCCGCGGGTGGCACCACGGTCAGCAAGCCTGGCGCCGCCAAGCGCGGCGCCGCGCCCACGCAGACCCGCGCCCGTCCGGGCACCCGCGACGCCAATGCCGGCGCCCCGGTCCGCGGTCCACGCTGGCACCGGTTCCTGCCGGGCATGTTCCGCTGAGCGTCGCCGACGTTTGCGCTGGCTCCGCGGGCTGTTCGCCCGATCTTCCGATCCGCTTCCCGATCCCGCGCTGTGGCAGCGCGTGCGGATCGATGTTCCGTGGGTCGCCGCGCTCGACGCCGAGCGCGACGCCCGTCTCGCCGCGCTGACCGCGCATTTCCTGGAACGCAAGACGATCACTCCGGTCGACGGTCTGATCCTGGACGACGCCGGACGCTGCACGCTCGCCGCCCTGTGTTGCCTGCCGCTGCTCGAATTCGGCGCCGAGGGGCTGCACGGCTGGTCGGAGCTGATCGTCTATCCCGGCGCGTTCCGCACCCGTCGCGAGCACATCGACGCCGCGGGGGTCCTGCATGCCTGGGACGACGAATTGATCGGTGAAGCCTGGGATGCGGGACCGCTGATCCTGTCCTGGGCCGATGTCGAGGCCGATCTGGCCGAACCCGATGCCGGTTTCTGCGTGGCGGTGCACGAGATGGCGCACAAGCTCGATGCGCTCGACGGTGCGCTCGATGGCACGCCGCCGCTGCCGCGCGACTGGCAGCGCGAATGGGCGCGCGATTTCCAGCGCGCCTACGACGGTTTCGTCGACACCGTCGACGCCCGCCGCCGTACCGCGATCGATGCCTATGCCGCCGAGGCCCCGGAGGAATTCTTCGCGGTCTGCAGCGAGTACCACTTCAGCTCGCCGACGCTGCTGCGCCGCGAATTGCCCACCGTGGCGGCGCACCTCGCACGCTTCTACGGCGAGAGCCCGCTCGATCGCGGGCAGGCGTAGGTCGGGCCCGGTCTACAGCCCCGCCGGCAACGCCACCTCGAAACGCGCGCCGCCGAGCTCCGAGGAATCGCCGACCAGCAGTTCGCCGCGGTAACTGCGCACGATGTCCTGCACGATCGCCAGACCGATGCCGTGGCCCTGCACTCGCTCGTCGCCGCGCACGCCGCGCTGCAGCACCAGCGCGATCTTCTCCTCCGGGATGCCGGGGCCGTCGTCCTCCACCATCAGCAGCAGGCCGGGGCGTCGGTTGGGCGCGGTGGCACCGGTCTTCGCGGTCAGCAACACCCGCGACTTCGCCCATTTGAACGCGTTTTCCAGCAGGTTGCCGAGCAGTTCCTGCAGATCGCCCTTTTCGCCGTAGAAACGGGCATCGGCGTCGATCTCGAACTCGCAGAACACGCCCTTCGAGGCGTACACCTTCTCCAGCCCGCGCACGATCTCCTCGGCGTTCGGTTCGATCGCCAGCGGCGCCGCGAACAGTTTGTGGCCGCCGGACGCGGCGCGACTGAGCTGGTAGCCGACCAGATCGTTCATGCGCTTGAGCTGCTCGTCGAGTTCAGTGCGCAGTTCCTGTCCGTCGGTGCCGCTGTCGAGGCGCGTGCGCAGCACGGCCAGCGGCGTTTTCAGGCTGTGCGCGAGATCGGCGAGGATGTTGCGCTGGCGTTCGAGGTTCTCGCGTTCGCTCTCGATGAACGCGTTGATGCTTTCGGTGAGCGGTTCGAGCTCGCGCGGGTGGCGCTCGCTCATGCGCGAGGTGGTGCCGCGCTGCACGCGTTTGAGTTCCTCGATCACCCGTCGCAGCGGCCACAGGCTCCAGCGCAACACCAGCACCTGCAGCAGCAACAGCAGCACGCCGACCGCGCCCAGATATCCCCACAGCGCGCGCCGGAACACCACGAGCTGGCTCTGCAGCCGCGCGGTGTCCTCGACGACGTAGATGGTGTAAGGCACTTCGTCGGAGAGATCGTCGCCAGGCCAGGCCAGGCCGAAACCGTAGCGGTATGCGCGGGCGCGGGTACCGTCGGAACGGACGATCTCCAGCGGCCCCTCGAAGATCTGCTGCTTGGGCGCGAGCATCTTCACGTCGGGCAGTTCCGGTCCCTGGGCGGAATCCGATTCCCACACCGCGAACGGCAGCACGATCTGCGCGTAGAGGCCGCTGCCGGGGCGTTTCAGACGCGGATCGGGCAACTGGCTTTCCATCGGCGGCACCAGGTCGCCGCCGCGGAGGAATTCGGTCTTGCCGGCGAAATCCAGCGCGTAGTCGCGCAGGCGTTCGCGCATGATGTTCTCGGCGGTGTTGAGGAACGCGCGATCCAGCGCGTATCCCGCCAGCGCGAGGAATGCGATCAGGCCGAGGCTCGCCGCCAGCAGCTGCCGCGTCTGCAGTGAACGCGGACGCCAGTGGAAGAGCCGCTCACGCTTGGGCACGGCGGCGATTCCGGATGGCGGACGCGACGACGCCGCACCTCATCGGCGCGGCGTCGGGGGCGGGGCATGCGCGGGCGTTCAAGCCTCTCCGGTGCGGGCGATGGCGAAGCGGTAGCCGCGTCCGCGGACCGTTTCGATCGGCTTGAGCGCACCTTCGGGGTCGAGTTTCTTGCGCAGGCGGCCGATGAACACTTCGAGCACGTTGGAATCGCGGTCGAAGTCCTGCTGGTAGATGTGCTCGGTCAGATCGGCCTTCGAGACCAGTTCGCCGGCGTGCATCATCAGGTATTCCAGCACCTTGTACTCGTAGCTGGTCAGGTCGACGTTGGTGCCGTTGACGCTGACCGTCTGCGCGGCCAGGTCCAGGGTGACCGGCCCGCATTCGAGCGAGGGCTTGCTCCAGCCGGCGGCGCGACGGACCAGTGCGTTGATCCGCGCCAGCAGTTCCTCGACATGGAAGGGCTTGACCAGATAATCGTCGGCGCCCTGTTTCAGGCCTTCGACCTTGTCCTGCCAGCTCGACCGCGCGGTCAGGATCAGCACCGGAAACTGTTTGCCTTCCGCGCGCAGCGCCTGGATCAGTTCCATGCCCGACATTTTCGGCAGGCCGAGATCGATGATCGCGAGGTCGAACGGCACTTCCCGCCCCATGTACAGGCCTTCCTCGCCGTCCTGGGCGGTATCCACCGCGAATCCTTCGCGCTTGAGCCGCGCGGCCAGCGTCTCGCGGAGGGGGGCTTCGTCTTCGACGAGGAGAATGCGCATCGATCGCTCCATGCCGGCAGGCCGGCGTTTCGTTCAGGATCGGAGCATAGCCGTGCGGGCCCGGGACCGAGCGTCCAAGGCAAGGCCTGTTCAGATTTCGCTTAAGAGGGGGCGGCGGTGCGCGGCGCGCGGCGCGGGAAGACTCAGTCTTCGCGGCGCCGGGGCAGATTGCCGTCGCGGGCGGGCGGGCGGCGCGGCTCGTTGGCCGGCTGCGGATCGTCCATGTAGATGCGGACACGGCCTTCGTCGTCGACCACCTTGATGCGGGTGACATCGCGGCCGTCGTACTGCATGCGTTCGGCGCTGAGCACCTGGCCGCGGTTGGCGCGTTCGATCCTGCGCACGGCGTCGGAGACCGTGTCGTCCTGGCGGTTGCGCTGGGGCTCCTGGGGCGGCCCGTCGTCCTGACGACCACCGCGGCCCTGCTGGGCGGCGGCCGGCAGCGCGGCGCCGATGAGGGAGGCGGTCAGGAGGGCGAGCGGCAGGCGACGGAGCGGCATCGGCGGGACTCTGAGGCAGGATGGGCGACGCGGGTGGAACATAGCATCGCGCCTTGGACGGGCATTCTCGAAAGGAGGCGGTGAATCCGTCCTTAACTTTTTCTTACGGGTCGCCCGAGGCCCGGGTGGCATTCAGCCCGGGCCGCTCAGAAGATCTCCCCGACGCAGCAGCGCAGCGAGCCGCCGGCGGCTTCGATCGCGTCCAGCGGGAGACTGCGCACCGTGAAACCGGCCGCGTCCAGGGCGCTGCGCGCCGCCGGGCCCAGCCCGCGATCGGCGGTTTCGCTCATCCATACGGAGTCCGGCGACAGCGCGATGGCATTGCCGGCGTAACCGGCCCGTTCCGCGGGCGAGAGCCGGATCGCGTGCGGCGCATAGACCTGGGTGATGGCTTCGACCACGGCCGGGTCGGCGAACCCGTCCGGACAGAGCAGGGCCGCGCGCCCGGCGAGGACGGCCAGCACCACGTTGGTGTGGTACTCGCCCGGCGCGAGATCGAACATCAGGGTCGCGCGCAGGCCGAAAGCCTCGTGCATCAGGGTCGCGCCGACCTCGTCGCAGCGTTCGGAGAGGCCGCAGTAGCCGAGACCGCGGGCGCGGTCGATCACCAGCGAGCCGGTGAGCTCGCAGGCGTGCGGCTGTGCCGACAGGTCCGTTTCGGCGTAACCCAGCGCGCCGCAGAAGAACTGGCGGATGTCGGCGCGGGTGGCTTCGCGCTGGCGCACCGGATGACGCATCCGACCGATCACCAGCCGTCCCGGCGCGGTCGCGAAGACGTTGTTGGGGAACACCGCGTCGGGCGTCAGCGGATCGCCGGCGAAGCAGATGGTCGGCAGCTCGCCGGACAGCGCGCGCTGGAGTTCGCGATGCTGCTGCGAGGCGCGGGCGGGGTCGAAGGCCCCGATGTCGGACATGTAGCGATTGTCGCTGGCCGATTCGACCGCGAGGCCGAAGCCGTCCGGGGCGACAAGAAAGGCGGCATTGGCGGTGGCCGGGCCGAAATCCGGGGCGCAACCCCGGGCGATGGCGAGAAAGGCGTCGGTGTCGCGGGTGATCATGCGCAGGGGCGGGGGAGAAGTAAGGTCAGGCGGCGAGCGCGTCGTCGCCGGTGGCGGCCAGCGCGTGTTCGATCAGTTCCCAGTCGGCGCCGGGGCGGTGTGCGCCCTCGCTGAGGATCTGCCGGAACGCACGGCCGCCGCGCTCGCCGTGGAACAGGCCGAGGATATGGCGGGTCATGTGCTTGAGCGCCGTGCCCCGCGCCAGTTGCGTCTCGACATAAGGCCGCCATGCCCGCAGCAGCGCGCCACGGCTGCGCATCGGTGAGCCGAACCATGCGGCGTCGAGACGATGCAGCAGGTAGGGATCGTGATACGCGGCGCGCCCGAGCATCGCGCCGTCGACGTGCGTCAGGTGCGCACCGGCGTCGGCGAAGTCGGCGATGCCGCCGTTGACGATCACCTGCAGCGCCGGGCGTTCGTGCTTGAGCCGGTAGGCCCAGTCGTAGCGCAGCGGCGGGACCTCGCGGTTCTCCTTCGGCGACAGTCCCTGCAGCCAGGCGTTGCGGGCGTGGACGACGAACATCCCGCAGCCGGCGGCGGCGATCGCGTCGATGAAATCGAGGAAGCGTTCCCATTCGTGGTCGTCGTCGACGCCGAGCCGGCATTTGACCGTGACCGGCGTCGACGGCGCCGCCGCGATCATCGCCGCCACGCCGTCGGCGACCAGCGCCGGTTCGCGCATCAGGCAGGCGCCGAAACGTCCCGCCTGCACGCGGTCGGAGGGGCAGCCGCAGTTGAGATTGATCTCGTCGAAACCATGCTCCGCGCCGATGCGCGCGGCCTGCGCCAGCAGCGACGGCTCGCTGCCGCCGAGCTGCAGTGCGACCGGGTGCTGGGTCTCGTCCTTCGCCAGCAGTTTCGCGCGGCCTTCCTCGGTGCGGCTGCCATGGATCACCGCGTTGGCGTGCACCATCTCGGTGTAGAGCCGCGCATTCGGCGCCAGCACGCGGTGGAAGTTGCGGCAGTGGGTATCGGTCCAGTCCATCATCGGGGCGACGGACAGGCGCAGTCGTTCGGCGGGGATGCTGGCGGAGCGGGCGGACATCCGGGCATTCTAGGCCAACACCGGGCCTTTCCCTTGCGGATCCGTCCGGGACCGCGGATCCGGCGACACGGACGCGATTGCACGACAGAGCGAGCACGAGGAAAAACACGCATGGCCGAGCCCGATGACAGCCGCATCCGACGATGGCTCGTCGACCAGATCCGCGCCGGGCAATCGTCGGCCGCGTTGCTGCAGTCGATGAGCGAACGCGGCTGGGGGCGCGATATCGCCATGGGCCTGATCGCGCAGGCGATGGGCGAGCGTTCGGCGGGACGGGGGGGCGTGGCGCAGACGTCGATCGAACGCCTGCCGTCCGCCGATCCGGCGCGAGAGTTCGCGGCGTCCCCGAGGGATGCGGGCGCCGCCGGCGTGCGCCGTCCGGCGCCCGTGCTCGACGGTGCGCCGATGTATCTCGATGCCGGCGACCGCAAGGTGCCGGTGCTGATGTCGCTGCCCGATCCGCAGATCGTGCTGTTCGGCGATTTCCTCAGCCGGAACGAATGCGACCGACTGGTCGAAACGGCGCGGCCGCGCATGCAGCGTTCGATGACCGCCGATCTGCAGACAGGCGAACATCGGGTGGATGCCGTACGCACCAGTCGCGGCATGTTCTTCCTGCGCGACGAAAGCCTGCTGATACGCACGATCGAGGCGCGGATCGCGCGTCTGCTCGCCTGGCCGGTGACGCACGGCGAACATCTGCAGGTGTTGCAGTACCGCCCCGGCGACCGTTACGAGCCGCATTACGACTATTTCGATCCCGCGCAGCCGGGCACCGCACCGCTGTTGGCCCGCGGCGGGCAACGGCTCGCGACCTTCCTGATCTATCTGCGCGAGCCCGAGCGCGGCGGCGAAACCACCTTTCCCGACCTCGGCCTGCGCTTCGCACCGAAGCGCGGTTGCGCCCTGTTCTTCAGTTATGACCGCCCGGATCCTTCCACCCGGACCCTGCACGGTGGCGCGCCGGTGACCGCGGGCGAGAAATGGGTCGCGACCAAATGGCTGCGCGAGGGCGTGTTCGCGTAGGCGCCGGCACGGCCGTGCCCGCAGGCGGAACGTCGCCCTGCGGAAGCCGTGCGGCGCGGCGCGGGTGGCGTCAACGCTTGAGGGCCCGCAGCGCGTCGGCCATCGCGGTGTTGGCGGGCGGCGCACTGTTTCCGGGGCGCGGCTTCTGCGATGCGCCGCGCGACTCGCGCGGGCCCTGGCGGGGGCCGGCATTGCGATCGTCCTCGCGCTTGCCGCCGCGCGATTCGCCCGGCGTATCGTCCAGACGGCGGGTGAGGGCGATGCGCTTGCGCGGCACGTCCACTTCCATCACCTTCACCTTCACGACATCGCCGACCTTCACCACGTCGCGCGGATCCTTGACGAATCTGTCGGCCAGCGCGGAGATGTGGATCAGACCGTCCTGATGCACGCCGATGTCGACGAAGGCGCCGAATGCGGCGACGTTGGTCACCACGCCTTCCAGCACCATGCCGGGCTGCAGATCGGCGATGCGCTCGATGCCCTCGGCGAAGCGCGCGGCCTTGAATTCCGGGCGCGGGTCGCGGCCGGGTTTTTCCAGTTCTTTGACGATGTCGCGCACGGTCGGCAGGCCGAAGCGGTCGTCGGTGAATCGTTCGGGTTTCAGGCCGCGCAGCGTCGCCGTATCGCCGATCAGCTGCGCGATCGGGCGGCCGCAGGCCTGCACGATGCGTTCGACCACCGGGTAGGCCTCGGGATGCACCGATGAGGCGTCCAGCGGCTGGTCGCCATCGGCGATGCGCAGGAAGCCCGCGCACTGCTCGAAGGTCTTCTCGCCGAGTCGCGGCACCTTCAGCAGTTCACGACGCGACTTGAACGCGCCGTGCTGATCGCGGAACGCGACGATGTTCTCCGCGACCGACGACGACAGGCCCGACACTCGTGCCAGCAGCGGCGCCGAGGCGGTGTTCACGAACACGCCGACCGCGTTCACGCAGTCTTCCACCTTCGCGTCGAGCGAGCGCGCCAGCGCGTAGGGATTCACGTCGTGCTGGTACTGGCCGACGCCGATCGCCTTGGGCTCGATCTTCACCAGTTCCGCCAGCGGATCCTGCAGGCGCCGCGCGATCGACACCGCACCGCGCAGACTGACATCGAGATTCGGGAATTCGCGTGCGGCCAGTTCCGATGCGGAATACACCGACGCGCCGGCTTCGCTGACCACGACCTTGGTCAGCTTCAGCTCCGGATGCTTCGCCATCAGTTCGCCGGCGAGCTTGTCGGTCTCGCGCGAGGCGGTGCCGTTGCCGATCGCGATCAGCTCGACCGCGTGCTCGGCGCAGAGACGTTTCAGGGCCGCGATCGAACCGTCCCACTGGCGCTTGGGTTCGTGCGGATAGATCGTGTCGGTGGCGACGAGTTTGCCGGTGCGGTCGACCACCGCGACCTTCACGCCGGTACGCAGACCGGGATCGAGGCCCATGACCACGCGCGGACCCGCCGGTGCGGCGAGCAGAAGATCCTTGAGATTGTCGCCGAACACCGCGATCGCCTCGGCCTCGGCCTTCTCGCGCGCGGCGGCGACGAGTTCCAGCGAGAGCGTGGTCAGCAGGCGCGCACGCCAGGCGAGGCGGCAGGTGTCGGTCAGCCAGCGATCGGCGGGGCGCCCGCGCGCGGCGATGCCCGCGGCCAGTGCGACGCGGCCTTCGGCGTAGGCGTGGCCCTGTTCGATGTCGGTCGTGGGTTCGAGGTCCAGCGACAGCATCTCCTCGCGCCGGCCGCGCAGCAGCGCGAGCATGCGGTGCGAGGGAATCGTCGCCAGCGCTTCGGCATGATCGAAGTAGTCGCGGAATTTTTCGCCCGCCGCTTCCTTGCCGGGCAGCACCTTCGCCCGCAGCACGCCCTTCTGCTGCAGCCAGATGCGCAGTTCGCCGACCAGCGCCGCGTCCTCGCCGAAACGTTCGATCAGGATCGCGCGCGCGCCGTCGAGCGCGGCGGCGGTATCGGCGACGCCCTTGTCGGCATCGATGAAGCCCTGTGCGCGTTCACCCGGGTCGATGGACGGATCGGCCAGGATCGCGTCGGCCAGCGGTTCCAGCCCGGCCTCGCGCGCGATCTGCGCCTTGGTGCGGCGCTTCGGCTTGTAGGGCAGATACAGATCTTCCAGCCGCGACTTGCTGTCGGCCGCGAGCAGATCGTCCAGCAGCGGTTTCGTCAGCTTGCCCTGCTCGGCGATGGACGCGAGGATCGCGTCGCGACGTTCCTCCATCTCGCGCAGATACGTCAGCCGCGTTTCCAGATCGCGCAGTTGCGTATCGTCGAGCCCGCCGGTGACTTCCTTGCGATAGCGCGCGATGAACGGCACGGTCGCGCCCCCGTCCAGCAGCTCGACCGCCGCGCGCACCTGCGCCGGCTGCGCGGCGATCTCGGTGGCGATGGTCTGGGCGATGACGGCCGCGATCGCGGCGGCGGTGCGGGTGGGGGGCTGGAGACTTTCGGGTGTTGCGGCGGTGCTGGACATCGGGACTTCGCGGTTGAACGACGAGGGGCGATTGTCACCGTCGTGCACGCCGGGGACCAGACTGGCGTTGGGGCGTGGGATATGTCAGGCGATGACGCGCCCGGTCGATCCGCCAAGCGAATGCCGCTCGGCATGACGGAAACGATACGGGCCGCACATGCGGCCCGTATCGTCGACGCCTCGATGAGCGGGACGGGCGTCAGTCGCCGAGCGTCAACAGCGACGCGTTGCCGCCCGCCGCCGTGGTGTTGACGGTGACGGTCTTCTCGGTCGCGAAGCGCGGCAGGTAGTGCGGGCCGCCGGCCTTGGGGCCGGTGCCGGAGAGGTTCTGGCCGCCGAAGGGTTGCACGCCGACGACCGCGCCGATCTGGTTGCGGTTCACGTAGATGTTGCCGACCTTCGCGCGCTGCACGATGCGGTCGATGGTCTCGTCGATGCGCGAGTGGATGCCGAGGGTCAGGCCGAAGCCGGTGGCGTTGATGGTGTCGACGACCTGGTCGATCTGATCGGCCTTCCAGCGGATCACGTGCAGGGCGGGGCCGAAATTCTCGCGCGTCAGCTGCGACAGCGAGGTCAGTTCCCACGCGCGCGGGGCGAAGAAGGTGCCGTGGGCGACGCTGTCGTCGGTGGTCGCGGTGGCGATGGCTTTCGCCGTCGACGCCATCTTCGCGGCGTGGTCTTCCAGCAGCGTCAGCGCGTCGGCGTCGATCACCGGGCCGACATCGGTGGAGAGCAGGCCGGGGTCGCCGACCTTCAGTTCGGCCATCGCGCCGGCGATCATCTGGATCACCTTGTCGGCGATGTCTTCCTGCACGAACAGCACGCGTGCGGCCGAGCAGCGCTGGCCGGCGGAAGTGAACGCGGACGACAGCGCGTCCTTCACCAGTTGCTCGGGCAGCGACGAGGAGTCGGCGATCAGCGCGTTCTGGCCGCCGGTTTCGGCGATCAGGACGGCGATGGCGCCGGATTCGCGCCCGGCCAGGGCGCGGTTGATCGCGCGCGCGGTGTCGTTGGAGCCGGTGAAGGCCACGCCGGCGACGCGCGGGTCGCGGGTCAGCGCGGCACCGACGGTGGCGCCATCGCCGGGCAGGAACTGCAGTACGGCCTCGGGGATGCCGGCTTCGTGCAGCAGTTTCACCGCGGCATGGCCAATCAGATTGGTCTGTTCGGCGGGCTTGGCGATCACGCTGTTGCCGGCGGCCAGCGCCGCGGCCACCTGGCCCATGAAGATCGCCAGCGGGAAGTTCCAGGGCGAGATGCACACGAACACGCCGCGGCCGGCCAGTTGCAGGGTGTTGGATTCGCCGGTCGGGCCGGGCAGGGCTTCGACCACGAAGTGTTTGCGCGCCTGTGCCGCGTAATAGCGCAGGAAGTCCACGGCTTCGCGGACTTCGGCGATGCCGTCCGGAATGGTCTTGCCCGCTTCCCTGGTGCACATCGCGATGTAGTGCGCCATGCGCTGTTCGAGCAGGGTCGCGGCATGTTCGAGGATCGCGGCGCGGCTGGCGGCGGGCGTGGCGTCCCATGCGGGCTGCGCGGCGACCGCGTTCCGCAGGGCCTGTTCGACGGTCGCGCTGTCGGCGGCCTGCCAGTGGCCCACGGTTTCGCGGCGATCGGCGGGATTGGTCACCGCGATGCGATCGCCGGCGGGACTCGCGCCCGGCACCAGCGGCGCGGCGCTCCACTGGCCGCAGCCGGCGGCGTTGATCTGCTGCGCGAGCGCCTGCAGTTGCGAATCGTTGGCGAGATTGAGGCCCATGGAATTGTCCCGGTCGTTGCTGCTGTCGAGCGCGAGGTGGCTGCGGTACAGATCGACCGGCAGCGGGATGCGTGGATGCGGGATGCGCTCGAACGCGGACACGGTTTCCACCGGGTCGCGGATGAGCTCGTCGATCGCCACGGTCTCGTCGGTGATGCGGTTGACGAAGCTGGAGTTCGCGCCGTTCTCGAGCAGGCGGCGGACCAGGTAGGGCAACAGATCCTCGTGCGAGCCCACCGGTGCGTAGACCCGGCAGGGCACGTTCAGGCGCTCGGCCGGCACGACTTCGGCGTACAGGTCGTCGCCCATGCCGTGCAGCTTCTGGAATTCGTATCGCGACGCCGTGCCGGCCGCCGCGTCGTCGCCCAGCACGGTCTGCGCCATGCGGTGGATCGCGGCGATGGTCTGGGCGTTGTGGGTGGCGAACATCGGGTAGACCGCGTCGGTCGCCTGCAACAGACGCCGCGCGCAGGCCTGGTAGGACACGTCGGTGTTCGGCTTGCGGGTGAACACCGGGTAGCCGGCCTGGCCATCGACCTGGGCGCGCTTCACCTCGCTGTCCCAGTAGGCGCCCTTGACCAGGCGCACCGGAATCCGGCGGCCCAGCGCGCGGGCGCGGTCGGCGATGAAATCGATCACGAACGGCGCGCGCTTCTGGTAGGCCTGGACCACGATGCCGAAGCCGTGCCAGCCATCCAGCGAGGCATCGCCCAGCACCTGGAAGATCAGGTCCAGCGACAGTTCGAGGCGGTCGGTCTCCTCGGCGTCGATGGTCAGGCCGATGCCGTAGTGCTTCGCGAGTTGCGACAGCTCCAGCAGGCGCGGCCCCAGTTCCGCCAGCACCCGGGCGCGCTTGGCGTGCTCGTAGCGCGGATGCAGGGCCGAGAGCTTGACCGAGATGCTGGGCACGGCGAAGACATCGGCCTGCGCGAAGTCGCCGCTGCGGCCGATCGCGTGGATCGCCATCCGGTAGGCATCGAGATAGCGCAGGCCATCGGCCGTGGTCAGGGCGCCTTCGCCGAGCATGTCGAAGGAATAGCGGTAGTTCGCGTTGTCGCCCTTGCGGCTGCGGGCGAGGGCTTCTTCGATCGTGCGGCCCATCACGAATTGATGGCCCATGATCCGCATCGCCTGGCGGACCGCGAGCCGGATCACCGGCTCACCGACGCGACCGATCAGGCGCTTGAAGGCGTTGTGGACGTCGCGCTTGGTGTCGTCGGCCAGATCCACCAGCGTCCCGGTGAGCATCAGGCCCCAGGTCGAGGCGTTGACCAGGACCGAGTCGGACTGGCCCAGATGCCGCTTCCAGTCGGCGTCGCCGAGCTTGTCGCGGATCAGTTTGTCGGCGGTGTCCTGGTCCGGGATCCGCAGCAGGGCCTCGGCCACGCACATCAGCAGGACGCCTTCCTCGCTGCCGAGGTCGTACTGGCGCATGAAGGCTTCGATGGCGCCCTGGTCCTGTGCGCGGGCGCGGACCCGGCGGACGAGATCCGCGGCGGTGGCCTGGATGGCGGCCCGGTCGGCCTCGGGCTGGCGGGCGGCGACCAGGAGCTCGCGGACGTGCTCGGCTTCGTCGCGGACCCAGCCCGCGGTGATCGCGGCGCGGAGCGGGGCGGGCGCGGGCGCGGGCGGCAGTTCGGGGGTCAGCAGAGCGTTCACGGCGGTCCGAGCGGCAGCGAGGCGCGGATACTAGCAGTGGCGGAGGGCCGTTTTGTACCCCCTGTCGGCCGGGTCGCGGC